>CAZLGQ010000001.1:0-71472 GCA_964559575.1 uncultured Candidatus Saccharibacteria bacterium
ATTATTTTAATTTTGCCATAAGACATTTCTGTATTAAAGGTTTTACCATGAATTTCACTAATTTTTATGGTAAGTTCAATTTTTCCATATCTATTTAATATGTATTTAACTGCATGCAAACCAAGGGGAACTATTAGTTTTGGTTTTATTATTTCTATCTGTTTATCAAGAAATGGGCTGTATATATCTATTTCTTTGGGATGAGGGTCACGATTTTCTGGCGGTCTGTCTTTTACTATATTTGTTATAAAAACCTTATCTCTAGATAAACCTATGTGTAAAAAAAGTTCATCAAGAATTTTTCCTGATGGACCACAAAAAGGAATACCTTTTTCTGCTTCATTTTTACCGGGGGCTTCTCCTACAAAAACTATTTTGGTATCCAGTGAACCTTCGCCATTTACGGGTTTTAAATTATTTTCAATACGATTTTTATAAAGAGGTGAATTTACTAAATCATATACTTCTTTTTTTATTTTATCCATCTCTTTTTCTTTATTCATATAAAATTTTATTTGTCTTCATTTATATAAGGAACAAAAGATACCATATTTAAATAGGTTTTTTCTTTAATGAACTGTTTTTCTTTTTTTACAAAAACCACAAGATCGTTTTTAACAGGAGCAACCATTTTACCACCCTCTCTTAAAGAGCCTTTCATTTTTTGAGGTATTTTATCTTCAGAAGAAAAAGAAGCATTAACCAGTATCTTATCAAATTTATCTGAATATATTGCGTTTTCTTCTGAAGAATGGAAAACCACTACATTTGGAGATTTATCTTGATAGGACGCCAGTCTATTTCTGGTAAGTTCTACTAACTCCTCTATTATATCAATAGCTACCACTTCTCCACTATCACCAACAAGATAACCTAAAATGGCGGTAGTCCATCCTGATCCGCAACCAACATCCAAAACCCTTTCTCCTTTTTGAGGGTTAAGTAAAGAGACCATCATTACGACTATAGTGGGTTGTGAGATAGTTTGTCCAAAGCCGATAGGTAATGGGTAGTCGTAGTATGCTTCTATTTGATAATCTTCATCTATAAAATCTTTTCTATCTATGGATCTTAAAGCGTCTTTTAATACTGAATTTAGTACTTCAGTATTTTTTTCCAAATGTTTTATTAAGTCTTCATTTGTATTTTCTTCCATAATTACTTTTTTTATTATAACTTAAATAGCGATCTGTTTTTATGTCGCTTAAACTGTTTGGGTGTTTTGATATTTTTTAAAGATATAAAGATTCAAAAACCTTTTGAATGTCGTGAGCTCCACCTGATTCGTAGTGATGGTTTATCAAAATATTTGGTTTATAATTGAGAACTTCATCATCGCAAGAGTATTTCTCTCTAGTTCCATGTCTATTTAGATCACTAAAAATAGCATCAAGAAAAACTCCTAAATTCATAGCTTCTATTTTCATACATCTTATTCCCTGTTCATCTTCAAATGAATCTATAGCATGAAAGAAAAGATTGTCTGCTAATCTTGAAGCTAAATATGCACAATCAGATCCTTGAGCTTTATATTTATCTATAAGAGTATTCAGCTTATCTTTGTATTTCCTATCTCTTGATAGTATTAACTCTAAGATCTCAATGATCATATTGTCTGAAGTGGATTTAATGTTATTTTCTTCAAACATAAATATAATTATTAATTAATTTTAATTAATTTTTATTTATCTGGCTGTCCATCCACCATCAACATAAACAACCTCACCGGTAGTAAATTTTGATTCATCTGAAGCAAGATAGACTGCAATCTTAGCTATATCTTCAGGTTCTCCCATGTGACCCATTGGAGTATTGGATAAAATAAGGTTATAAAAATTTTCGTCATTTTTTGCAAACTCGGTCATTTTAGTTTCAATGAAACCGGGAGCTATGGCGTTTACTCTTATTTTTTCTTTTGAAAGATCCAAAGCGGAAGTTTTGGTTAGCTGAACAACTCCTCCTTTACTTACACAGTAAGCTAAGGCTCCCGGTAGCCCCACTTTACCTAATATTGAACTCATGTTTATGATAGATCCTTGTATATTGTTTTCTTTCATGTGTCTAGCTGCCGCACGTGTTCCGTAAAATACACCTGAAAGATTAATATTCAATACTTTTGACCATGTTTCATCATCTGTATCGATAATACTGCCTAAAGAGCCTATTCCGGCATTGTTTACCATAATATTTAATTCTCCAAATTTGGAAACGGTTTCTGATACTAAATTTTCAACTTCTTCTTTATTTGATACGTCGCATTTAATAAAGGTTTCATTTTCTTTGGGATCAAAGTTTTCTATTTCGTTAATATCGGAGTAAACTACGTTAGCTCCTTCTCTACTAAAGTTTTGGGCTATAGAATACCCTAATCCAGACGAAGCTCCTGTAACTATAGCTGTCTTGTTTTGTAATCTCATATTTATTTATTATATTTATAATTTTAATTAATAATCTATAAAATCAACCAAATTACCTATAAGCGGTATCTTTTTTAAGTCTCCTTTTATTGAATTTTTAATACCAATAATAGCAAATATAAAAAGTATTAAAGTCCCTATGCAAACTATTATTATACCAACTGTTTCATTGATAAGTAAAAAAGAAAATAAAAGAAGCCATATCATTATTAAAGCAAATCCTTGCTTTACATGGAAGTTGATAAAAAAATAATTAGGCGCCACCATTATAGGTATTATTATTAATATACCCAAGTAAGAAAAAGAAGCTAAAAGTTTTAGGTGAAAATTTCCTTTTATCATTTTTAATAAAAGACCTTTTATTAAGTTTAATAGGTGTTAAACACTACTGTTTTCATCTCTCCATTTTCCTTAACTAAAGGAAGATCTCTGTCTGTATCAAATATCCTATCTTGTTCCTTATCTCTTTCTGCGACTTTATACAAAATTGCATAGTATTTACTGTTTTCTTTTGTTTCACGAAGTAGATCCACTTCTCCATCTGTATCATTTTCAAAAAATAGTCTTGCCCCTAAAATATTTCCCGGTTTACCATTAGTTTCTTCATGTATTACCACCCATCTTTTTTCACTTAAAGATAGGTTTGATACTAAAACTGAATTACCGGCATCTTGATCTTCTATAGTTAAAGAATCATCAAATACTATTTCTTCTTCTGTTTCGTCATTCAACTCTTCTTCGTGGGAGATATCTGTTTCATTTTCTTCTTCGTCTAATAATATAGGTTCATCGGTTATAGGTTCATCGGTTCTGTCATTAAAAATTATAAAAACAGCTACTATTAAAATAATTATTAATGCTATAGTAGAAAAATTTGATATTTGAGTTACACCTGATAAGAAACTGTTTTTTTTATCTTGTTCCATATTATTTTTTATTATTAATATTCTATAATTTAATTTACATTTTAAAACTTTAAAAATAAAAAGCAAGAATAATTAATTTTCATGAAAATCAGAATCAATTATAACTTTTGCTTCATTTATAACTTTTTTTATTTTATTTTCATTTAAACCACAGGCATTAAGTTCTGTTGGATTTTCAATTATTTCTCGGCATAAAACAAGGTTTCTTTTTAAAAGTTCAGTTTTATCTTTTTTACTCAAAGAAGATATAGCTGTTAAAGGATGGAGTCCGCTTTTTTCTATTAGTTCTTGAAGGTTACCTTTTTTAGGATAGTTCCAACTTATCATGGTTATTCCGGCACACTCTCCATATTTTAAAGCACTTTTTGTAAACTTTGTGTTTGTTATTAACCATACAGAATGAGGTTTTTTTTCTTTAGAAAGAAAAGGGCTTTCCCATAGATCATCAAAACGTGCTTTTACGTATAAGGCAGTTTGAAGATCGCTTTTTATACCATGATCATTATGAAACTTAGTTTCAGCTATGAAAGTATGTGATTCATGTTTTGCTAAAAAATCTATTTCATGTTCTATGCACATACCTTGCATCATTAATCCAATTTCAATTTCATAACCTAATCTGGAAAAAACCCTGGCCACAAATCTTTCGAAGGGAAATCCTGTTGGTCCTAATTCTTTAACAGCTTCGTTTAGAGAGTAACTTATTGCAGCTATATTTTTTTTCTTTTTTAATTCAGAAAAGGCTTTTTTATATATTTTTTTAGTGGTTATACCATGATAGATGGTCTTTTCTATTGTATTTAAAATATTTTGAATGTCTTTTTTTGAAGCTCCGGCTAATCTTAGAGAGTTTTTTAATTTTTCAGATTTAAAAGGTTCAAATTCACCGTTTGCTTTTTTGATCATTGTTTCTGATGTCATTATTCTATTATTTTATCAATAATTCCACCGCCTAAACAGTGGTTACCGTTGTAGATAACTACAGACTGACCCTCTGTTAAACCTGATTGCGGTTCATTAAATATCACTAAGGTTTTTTTATTATTTGAAAATAATAAATTACAGGTTCTTTCTTTCTGTCTATATCTAGTTAGACAGGTGAGGTTTTTTTCTTTTGAGATCTCTAAAGGTTTTTGAGGTATCCAATTTTCATTACTAAGAGATACCTTATTAAAGGTATGGTTTTGAGTATTTGGGGATACGGTTATAGTATTTTTTGATATATTTTTTTTTATTATATAAAGTGGTTTACTGTTAGGATCTTTTTTATTAACCGTAAAACCGTGTCTCTGTCCTATGGTATAAAACCAAGCACCTTCATGAAACCCTATAACTTTAGAGTTCTCATCTAAAACGTCTCCTTTTTTAGGATAAATATATTTTGATAAAAACTCTTTAATATCTACTTTTCCTAAAAAACATATGCCCTGACTATCTTTTTTATTAGCTGTGGGGAGATTTAAAGACTTGGCTTTCATTCTAACTTCTTCTTTTTTCATTTCTCCTACCGGAAAAATGGTTTTTGAGAGCGCTTCTTTAGAAATAGACCATAAAAAATATGATTGATCTTTATTACTGTCTAAACCTTTTAATAAGTAGGGTTCATCTTCTTTAGAGTTATCAATTCTAGCATAGTGACCTGTAGCTACCAGATCAGCACCTTGTTCAATTGCCCAATTAAAGAAAATTCCAAATTTGATGAATTTATTACACATTATATCTGGATTTGGAGTTCTTCCAAAACGGTATTCTTCTATCATATAATTTACCACCTTATTTTCATAAAGTTTTTTTGCATCAAATGTTTTAAAAGGTATTTTTAAAACATTACAAACCTTCATAGCGTCTATTCTATCTTCAGCTGAAGTACATTCAGTAAATCCGGGTTGCCATATATCAATAAAAACCCCTACAACGTTATAACCTTTTTCTTTCAAAATACCGGCTGAAACCGAGCTATCTACTCCACCGGAAATACCAACATATACGGTTTTTTTTCTGTTATTTATCATGAAATTTAAATAGTAAAAAATTACTGTCGAAGATAATTTTTTCTATTATATTGGTGTCCGTCAAAGTCTTCGGCGTAATACATATTTCCTGCTAGATCTGAAAGAAAATACCAGTATGGATTTTCAATAGGATCCATAGCGGCTTTTATTGCATTTGCACTTGGGTTGTTAATGGGGGTTGGTGGAAGACCTGAATATTTATAAGTGTTATATGGATCATCAATTTTAAGATCACTTAAAGTTAATTGATAAGTATTTTTATTATTAATATATAGAAACGTAGCGTCTACCTGAAGAGGTATGTCTGCATCTAATCTTTTCCATAAAATATCTGAAACTTTTCTTTTACTTTCAATGGTATTAGCTTCAGCTTCCAAGAGGGATGCCATTATTATAATTTCATCTTTAGATCTTTCTGTTTCAATTTCTTTTTTGATTTTTTCAATTCTATTTTTAAAATTTTCTTCCATTTTTTCTACTACTTTTTCCGTGGAGGTCATTGGAGAGAAAAAATATGTATCCGGTGCCAGATAACCTTCATTAGTAATTGATAAAAATTTATTTCTATCAAAACTTTCAAGTTTTTCATCAAGATAGTTGGCTATACGAAAAACATCCCAACCTTCTATAATAGTAACTCTTACTGGTTCTAAACCGAATTTACCTTTTGAAACTCTTTCCGCTACTCGATAAACCGCTTCGGGTTCATTAAAGTAGTAATCTCCTGCCGGGATGGTGTGTTCATTTTGTGAAATAATAACAAAAAATCTAAACCAAAAAGGAGATCTGATCACTTTGTTTTCATGAAGTAATTCCCCTATTTCTTCTAAATTACTGCCTTTTTCTATTTCTAAGATAATAGGTTTTTCTATTTTATCAGGAGGAGCTATCATGGAGGTAAATATAATAATTAAAATACCTAAAAAAATAAGGAGGCTATTTAATATAAAATACTTATTTTTTATTTTTAAAATTTTATTTAATTTAAATATTTTTTTCTTCATACAATAAATTTAAATCGGTAGATTTGAAGGCGCGTCACCTTTTCTTGATGTTATTCTAGGTAACGTTGGAGCCATAGCTGACTCTCCTGGAATATGAAATATCGTAGCCAACTCTTCTGTACTTAAAACACTATAAGGTGATTTATATGGAGGATGGAAATAAGATCTCCATCTATAAGCATTATAAATATTCCAAGATATTTTATTAGTTTTTTTCTGTTTAATATCTTGCCATGGATAGATAGGTGCTGTGTGTCCTCCAGTTGGAGCAAATCCATTTAAATTTTCGGAACTAAACTGTTTAAAAACACCAACTAAACCGGATATTGATATAGGGTTAAAATATTTTTTATCCGCTATATATATAGAACGAATACCAATATCAAAAGCATGTTTATTAATATTTCTTTCTATTGATCTTAGTGTCTCAGCTTGCCAAGATGTTAAATTTAAAGGTGGATTTTCAGAATTATCCATAGATCCTGAAGGTGCGTTATCTTTTTTGATTTTTTTAATAATCTGTTCTCCTTCTTCTTTCCAATCAACTTTTTTAAAAAAGGTACCCGGTTTCTTTTTTTCTTTTTTGTGTGCTCTTGCCATGATCTGAATCCAAACATACTCTCCTTTGTTAACAGATGCTAAGAACTCAAGAATAGAATTTATAGGGTCTACCACATACTCTTCTTTTGTTTCTTTATCAAGACCATAATCTACGTATGTCTTAATCGGATAAGGGTCAGGTTTAGTAAGTTTGAATTCACATCCCCAATAGATATATTTATTAAGATCAAATGGTATATATTTAACATAATCTTCAACCTCATAAATTTCGGCATCCGGATACTGTGAATAAACCGCTGATTCTATATGTCGCCTCCATTCTTTTCTCATCCAGATAAAAAACCTTATTTCACCTTCAAAAGAAACCATTTCTAATGAAAACCAAGGTCTGGTTTTGCCATTTCTCCATTTATCTATTAACCCTCCTTCCCCTCCGGGTTGATGAAAAGATTCTAATAATAACTCCATTGCTATAAGGGGTTTATTAACATTTTTTGGTATTTTTATTTCAATAACCGTTGATTCTTGGTTTAAAATAAAAGAGACCCTTTTGTAAGTTAAATAGGTGTTAATTGCCGCCATGGTAAAAACCATAGGAAAAAAGATTATTAGTATAAGAATAATGATCTTTAGTAGAAGTTCTAAATTACCGGTTGTAAATATAGTTGCCATCCATAAAAATAAAATAAGGATCAATGGAGATACCCAAATTAAAAAATAAACAACGTTCCTGATTATCTTATCAGTATTATTAGGATCTTCTTTTTTATCTTTTGATTTTTCAGATGACTCCGGCATGTCTGCCTTTATTTTACCACATGATAGTAACCATTTTCATCTCTAACAAAGAAATGATCATTTTGTAAATTAACAAAGACAGTATTTTCTCTTACAAAACGTTCTTTTAAAACATTTTGAACTATTTCATCTGCGGTTAAAGGACCTTTTTCTTCTAAGATCTTTTTAATAACATCTCTTACAACACCCTCAGAATAACCCCATTCCTTGAGAGCATATAACCCTCTACCAACTAAAACAAAACGAGGATCTTTTATTAGTTCATTGTGTGTGGTTGCAATGTGAGCTTTTTTATTAAAAATTTCTTCTATGGTTTTAGCTACCTCTCTAAAATGTGTAGGCTCTCCTTTTTTTCTTAATACTAAAAATGCATAGTCACGCATTCCCTTGGTGTATATATTATTTGAAGTAACTCTACCCCACTCTCCTAATGGATTTTTATCTATTTTTTTGGAAATGGATAACCATCTTCTAGCTATTTCTTCATTTTTATATTCTTCCGAAACATCTTCTAAATAGTTAAGAAACTTTTTTATTATATCAGGTTCAGATATAAGATCGTCATCTGATAAACTCTGGTAAAGTTTATTTAAAGAATTGTGTATTTTGTTTGATAGTTCCGGATCTATATGCCAACGGTGTTTAAAGTTTTCGTCTTCTTTTTCTTTATTAAAATAGTCATCTAAATATAAAAGAAAATGATAAAAGTTTTGAGTTGATTTATCTTTTGCAAGAAATTCAAGAAGATCTGCTTCAGATACAACTTTTCCCAAGTTTTTTATAATACTATTCAGTTCATCAAATACGTGTGAGTATTTTTTGTATTCTTTAGATGATTTTATTATTGAAATAGAATTTTTTTCTATCTGACGGACACGTTCTCTAGTTATGCCATATTTTTTACCAATAGCTTCCAAGGTTTTTCTATTGGTGCTTTTTCCAAGACCGTGTCTTTCTACAATAACGTCCCTCCCCCTTTCTGATAAGGGTTGTAAAAGGTTTTTAACTACCTGTTTGGGTTTAAAAGTTACAGTAGAGATCTTAGGCATGTATTTATTATTAAATATTTATTTTAATTAATCAATCGGGATAATTATTTTAGTTAAGTTTTTCTTTTTAAATTTAAAAGAAATTTATACCATATATAAAAAAATTTTTCAAATTTAGCTTATATGATAATATTTATGATCCTGTTGGGAACAAAGAATACTTTTTTTATTTCTTTACCATTACACCATTTTGAAAAGACTGGGGTTTTTTTAACCTCATCTAAAACGGTTTTTTCTTTAGAGTCTCTAGGTAGTTCTATACTACCTCTTGTTTTTCCATTTATTTGAAATATTATTTTTACATTTTCTTTTAATAGTACATCAGGGTTATATTTGGGCCAGTTTTTTTTATGAATTGAAGTTCTATTCCCAAGTGTTTCCCATATTTCTTCGGTTATATGTGGAGCAAAAGGTGCTAAAAGAATTAAAAGATTTTCAAGATTTTCTTTTTTGATTTCTTCTTTTTCATCCATTAAATTAACCAAGATCATAAGAGAAGATATTGCAGTATTGAAAGAAAAAGATTCAATATCTTCATTTACTTTTTTAATGGTTTTATGTAATGCGGTTTTTGTTTTTGTATCATTATTTTTATTTAAAGATACCTTTTTAGATAAATTCCAAACTTTTTCCAAAAATCTATGTGCTCCAACCGGACCATTGATATTCCAAGCTACTTCACCTTCAAAGGGTCCCATGAACATTATATATATTCTAGCCGCATCGGCTCCAAAATTCTTTATAATATCATCCGGACTTACTATATTTCCCCAACGTTTACTCATTTTTCTTCCATCCGGACCCAGTATAAGACCTTGATTTCTAAGAGCTATAAATGGTTCTTTTGTACTTACTAAATTTTCTTCGTATAAAAATTTATGCCAAAAACGTGAATATATTAGATGCCTGGTGGCATGTTCAACACCTCCAACATAAAGATCAACCGGCATCCAGTATTTTTCCTTTTTCTGAGAAACAAATTCTTTATTATTACTAGGATCAATAAAACGAAGATAATACCAACAGGATCCCGCCCATTGTGGCATGGTATTGGTTTCTCTTTTAGCTGAAGATCCACAGTTAGGACACTCTGTTTCAACCCATGAAGAAATATTGGCTAAAGGGGATTCTCCGGTACCGGTAGGTTCATATGACTTAACTTCCGGAAGCTTAATTGGAAGATCTTTTTCCGGAACCGGAACTACTCCACATTTCTCACAATGAATTAAAGGTATAGGTTCACCCCAGTAACGTTGTCTGGAAAAGACCCAATCTTTTAATTTGTATGTAATTTTTTTCTTTCCTTCAACTTTCTTTCTTATCATCTCTTTTGCTTTTTCGCTTTCGATACCGGAGAGGTCTTCCGAGTTGGCTAGAACCCCACTTCCGATATAAGCAAAATCACCTTCTTTTTTTAACCATTCCATCCAGATGTCTATCTCTGCACAGGTGAGAGATTTAGCGGTCTCTTGGTTAAATTCAAGCCACTCTATATCATGTTTTTCCATTTCTACCTTTGAAATTTTCTTTCTCCTATTGCTTTTTAATTTGAAATGAACTGCAGTGGTATATGCTTTTCTGTTCTCATTTTTATGAGCTGCGTGATAATGGGCTTCCACTTGAAAAGGTGTCATCTTTTGAAATTCAAGATCAGTATAACCGGTTTCTTCTTCCACCTCTCTCTTTGCCGCTTTTACTATATCCTCTCCTTCTTCCACTCCTCCGACTATAAATGTTCTCCAATTGAACTTTTTCCATTTTAAAAAGAGCATTTTACCGGAATCCGGATCTTCTACTATTACATGAACAGTTTTCCTCTCCACCGTCTTTTTACCTTTTATGGGTGGAGTATATTTATCGATCCTTTTTGGATAGATGACATAATTTATTGGTAGGCCTTTTTTCGAGGCGAAATCAAAATCTCTCTCATCGTGAGCCGGAACCGCCATTATGGCCCCGGTTCCGTGGTTAGAAAGAACATAATCAGCGATCCATATAGGTATTTTTTTACCATTAACAGGATTTATTGCGTTTATTCCTTTTATTTCCACTCCTGTTTTATTTTTTTCCTCAGAAGTTCTTTGTAATTCTGTTTTTCTTTTTGTTTTATTTATATAGTTTTTAATTTCTTGTTTATTTTCTACAAAACTCCAAATTTCTTGGATCTTTTGATGCTCCGGAGCCACTACCATATAAGTAGATCCATAAAGCGTATCCGGTCTGGTAGTAAATACCGGAAGTGAGTCAGTTAAAAGTTTTTTAAGAGCCTTTTTAACCGGTAAAAGATCTTCTATGTCTTCTTTACTTCCTCCGTCTATATGTTTTCCGGTTTCTTTTGATCTATAAAGTCCTCTTAGGGGAAAATTTGGATTCAATTTTCCTTTTCTTTTAGTTGTCAGTATGACCTCTCTTTTATTTTTTTTATTTTTTATATCACCATTTGGGGTTGATAAAACCCAAACATCTTGCCAGTAAGCTTCCACTTCTCCTCCGTGTTTTTTAGCTATATTAGTATAATAACTAACCATCTTTTTACTTATCTGTTCTTTTGATAGTTTATTCTGCTCTTCTTCAGTTAAAACATTTCTTTTTACTTTTATAGGATTATTTTTTTCACCCTTTATGTAAAAACCGGTATCTCCTGCCAGGATTGGTAAATTTGTTTTTTCTCTATAAGCCAAAGCTTTCTTTTCAGCATTTTTTAAAAGAGATACGCCTCCCTCAATAACTTCTATTTCTTTTATTCCTTTTTCCTTGGGAGTAAAAACTTTAATATCTAAACCTTCTGAGTTTAAAAGTTCCTGAACTCTTTCTTTTTTGCTTGGATTGTTACTTGCCAGAAGTATTTCTTTATATATACATACAGGAAAATCTATTTCCACACCTTGACTTTTCCCTATCCAGTTTTTTTGAGAGTCTTTGATTGAATCCGGCCATTTATCTAAGAGATCAAGATCTTTTAAAAGGTCTTCGGCATAATCGGTTATCTTTAAAACCCACTGTCTTACTGGCTTCTGTTCTACCTCAGAGTCACATCTCTCACAAAGACCATTTTCCAGATCTTCATTTGCTAGCCCAGTTTTACAAGACGGACACCAATTTATTGGTTCGTTTGATTCAAACGCTAGACCTTTTTTAAACATCTGCAAAAATATCCACTGAGTCCATTTATAGTACTCCGGATCTGTGGTATTTATTTCACGTTTCCAGTCATAAGAAAGACCGATACTTGATAATTGTTTTTTATATCTTTCAACATTTTTTTTAACAACTTTTTTAGGATGAGTTTTATTTTTTAAAGCATATCCTTCAGCGGGTAAACCAAAAGCGTCCCATCCCATTGGGTGTAAGACATTAAAACCTTTCATCCTTAAATATCTTGAATAGGTATCTGTTGGAACATAATTACGCAAATGACCCGCGTGAATACCTTCTCCTGAAGGATAAGGAAACATATTTAAAATGTATTTTTTTTCTTTTTTATTGCTTTCTTTGGTGTGATATAGTTTTGCTTTTTCCCACTTTTCCTGCCATTTCTTTTCTATTCTTTTATGATTATATTTCTTCATGGATCTTAATTTTCATCAAATATCAATTTTAATATAATACATTAAAAAAGAGATTGTGACAAATTATTATAGTATTTAATAAAAACATTATATCTCCCTGGAATCATAAGCCCAATGTAAAATAGCTTGACGTTGTTTAGGTCTACATGTCAGATCCCCAAAACGACAGTTTTTACTTACTTGGGCAATATGTCTACTGATCTGTTTCCATCTTTTAATCTGTCTTTTATCCTCTTCTAAAAGGCGTCTTCCTAAGTAATATCTACAGTACCACTGAAACCAACCTCTGGGATCATGTTTTTCATTTATCCATCCTTTTTTTCTCCAATATGACAGAGGTTGGCTTGCATTTATCTTAAAATAATTAAGATCGGGATCATGTCTTTTGGAGCAAAGTTTGGCGTTTTTAAACCAAGATTTTGGAAACTCCTTTTTACAGTCAGTCATATATTTACCTCCAAACACCCCCATTTCAAGCATTTTTTTAGGAGAAAGATCAGGCGTAAAATCAGGATCAAAATTTTTACCTATGGGTTCTGTTAATTTATAGGTATAACCTTTTTGCATCAGATCATTTACTTTTATTATTTTTTCTTTTTTATTGAACATAATTTAATAGATACCAAACAAAAAGAAAAACAAAACTCCACCAAGTAGTAAAAGATACAATAAAACTGATTGTAATATACTTTTGAATTTTTCTAGGTAAAAGTTCTCCGGATCTTTTTTCTTTTTCTTTTTTTAAAAGATAGGGACTTATATAAAAAGATAAAAAAGCTCCATTAATGACAAGTATTAGAATCATAAAAAGCTGTATCACAGGGATCCATGTTATATAATTTTGAGAATAAAAAACTACACCACCGATCAAAGTTAAAAAGGTTCCGATCCATATTAGAGGTTTGGTTACTTTATGAGTTCTGATGGTTGATTCAGTCCAATAAGATGAATTTCTTCCTAAAAATCCATGTATATCTATAACAGTAACAGCTCCTAGAGCTATTATTAAACCGGCTATAAATATAAATAGTCCTAAAAATTCTACCATTTATTTTTTATTCCTCTTCTAAATTTTTTTCAATATCACTTTTTATTTCTTCAAATTCGTTCTCTATTTCTTTTAGCCTACCCTTGCTTTCTTTGACTATTTTAGCTGCTTCTTTAACTTTTTTTAAACCCTCTTCAACATCAACTTCTTTTTGATTCTCAAACCAATCAGCTATTTCTGAAAGTTTTGATAAATTTTTATTAAGATCTATTTTTTTATTTGTCATATTTTTATTTTATTTTTTTAATTTTTGAAATTATATCTCCATCATAAATTTTAACATTAATTTCTTCACCGATCTTTAATTCTTTTTTGCTTTTTATGACCCTGCCTTTTTTCATTGTTATACTATAACCTAATTTCATCTGTTTTTTAGGATCATTGGTTTGAATAAAACGATAAATATCATTTATTTTATTTAAGGAAATATCTAGGTTATTGAAAAAACCAAGTAAACTTTTTTTATATAGATCATTTATTTTCTTTGTTTTTATTATTTCAATATTCTTAGCGAGGGATCTTTCAATAAATATTAATCTATATTTTAAGTCTTTTTTGTTTTCATATATTTTTTGATTTAAAAACTGGGTAGATAAATAAATTCTATACTCATATTCTTTATATTTTTTAAAAATAGAATTCATTACACTGTTTGCTGAATTAAAACCCTCTTCTATTTCTTTTAAGGTTTTTTTAATAACTTTTTTATATTGATCTGAAATACTTTTTTCAAGTTCTTCTATTTTTTTGTCTGCTTCGTTCCAAGATTTGCCTATAACAGAAGCAACCATTGAAGGGGTTGATTCAGATATATCTGCCGCTAAGGCGGAAAGTGGAACATCTTGATGGTGTCCAATTCCTACAATTACAGGCTTGGGAAATGAAACGATCTCTCTTACTAATGATTTATTATCAAAACCGGCAAGTGATTGCATTGACCCCCCTCCTCTAATTAAAACTAAAACATCTATATCTTCTTTTTTAAAAGCTCTAACAGACAAAGTTAAATTTCTTCCTGATTCAGGCCCTTCAACCGGTGAATGTAATATCTTAATTTTAAAGCCTGATTTTCTTAAGTTATTACTAAAATCATGAATAGCTTCTCCGCGTATAGAAGTAATGACACCTATTTTTTTAGGAAAATCAGGAAGGGGTCTTTTTTTATTTTCATCAAATAGACCTTCTGTTGAAAGTTTCTTTTTTAATTTATCGTAGGCTTTTTTTAACTGTCCTTCTCCAACTAATTGGAATGACTTTATATGAAAAGAGAGTTTTCCAAAAGGACCATAAAACTCGGGGTATCCCTTTGCCATTATCTCCGCGCCCACTTCAAGTTCAACACCATTTAATACATAATCACTAGCCCACATTGTACACGGTAAAATATCACCCGTTTCTTTGTCTTTTATGACCGGATAGGCATGCCCTCTTGAAGACATTTTCATTTCACTTACTTCACCGATTATATCTATTTTTAAATTTCTTATTTTTGAGTTTAAAAGAGAGATAAATTTAGAAACGGTAAATACTTCATTACTATTATTTTCAAATTCTTCAATTTCCATTTTTATTTAAAAATAAATTTCTTGATTATTTTTATAATATAAAATTTTTAAATTAAATTGTATTGTTTTTTAAAAACCCTCATTAAAAGAAGAAGGATCTTCTAAAATTTCTTTTATAACCCTCGGAAAGAAATTAAAAACATCGCTTGCTATCATTGATTCCCCAAATTTTTCGGAAGCCATGTCTCCTGCTTTACCGTTTATATAGCTTCCAAGATAAGCCAAATCTAAAATATTAAAAGATTTTCTTGCCAAAAGTGCCCCACATACTCCTGCTAAGGTATCACCAAAACCACCTTTGGTCATAAAGGAATTTCCGGTTTTGTTTTTTAAGGTTTTTTCCCCGTTTGAAATTATATCCACCCTAGATTTTAATAGAATAGTGCTATTTAATATTTGAGCTATTTTTTTTGCTTCTTCTTCTCTACTATTTTCATTTTCAGAAGGATAGTAACCAGAAATGGATTTGAACTCATCTAAATGAGGTGTAAAAATAGCAGTTTTTTCTTTCACAATATCAGTATCTTCAGCAATAGCTCTTATTGCTTCGGCATCTATTACCATTGGTATTTTAATTTCTTTTATTATCTCTCTAATGGCTGTAAAAGTTTCCGGAGATCTATCTAATCCTCCGCCAATGATCAATGAATCAAAATTTTTTGATTCATTTATTACCAAAGATATATCTTTTTGAGAAAGTTCATTTTCCAAAGGTATAGATATAATATCCGGTAAAAACAAAGAAGTATTAAAAGCTGCTCTTTTATGAGAAATAACAGTAACCAAATCAGCGCCTGTACGAAGAGCAGAAACAGCATTAAAAATTGGAGAACCGGTATATCTTTCACTTCCGGCAATTATAAGAACTTTTCCAAAATCACCCTTGTGTGAAGAAGGTGATCTTTTAGGGTAAATACTATTTATATCCATAGTAGTATTTTAACTTCAATTTACCACTTCTCAAAATTAATTAAACTAAATATAATTATATTTTAAATTCTATAACATCTCCATCTTTTACTACGTACTGTTTCCCTTCAGTTCTAATAAGTCCTTTTTCTCTGGCTTGAGCTTTTGAACCACTTGAGAGAAGTTTATCCCATTCTATGATATCGGCTTTTATAAATTTATCATGAAAATCAGAATGAATAGCTCTACCTGCTTGAGGAGCTGTAGATCCTGCTTTAATATCCCAAGCTCTGGTTTCTTTTTCACCGGTAGTAAAAAAGGTTATTAAGTTTAACATCTCATATCCTTTCTTTATTAGATCTTCTATTCCACCATTTTCTTCTCCACTTATCTCTTTTCTAAAAGCAATTTTTTCTTCTCCATAAATTCCGGTAAGTTCTAATTCTGAAGCTGCATCTATCTCTATAATTGGTGCGTTAGGAGTATTGTACTCAATTGCAGACATTAGAGTAGGAAGTCTTTCATCTACAACATCAGTAATATTTCTATAACCTGTTTTTTTATTAAAAGCATACATCATCTTTTTACAGGTTAATAGATGAAGATCAGAAATTAATTCCTGTTCTTCTACAGAGAGGTCTTTTGATGATACGAAACGTCCTTCTTGAAGAACCGATAAAACTTTATCTAAAACCTCAGCTTCTTTTTTAATTTCAGGATCACCTTTTTTAAGATCTTTTTCCATTTTGATCTTTCTCTTATTCACAGACTGAATGTCTGCCATTATAAGTTCCAAATTAATAGTTTCTACATCCTGTCTTGGATCAACGGCACCTGATACATGTATTACATCACTGTCTTCAAAAACTCTTACTACATGAAGAATAACATCTACCTCTCTAACATTACTTAAAAACTCATTACCTAAACCTTCTCCTTCCGAGGCGCCTTTTATTAAACCGGCTATATCAACAAACTGTGCTCCGGCCGGTATTGTTTTCTGTGAATTAGAAAAATCACTTAAACGATTTAAACGAATATCAGGAACAGCCACTACTCCAACAGATGGATCAATAGTACAAAATGGATAATTTTCAGCCGGTACTGATTTTTCAGTTAAAGCATTGAAAAGAGTTGATTTTCCTACATTTGGAAGCCCTACTATTCCGATTGAAAGTGACATATGACCCTAAATCATATCAGTAAGATATAATTATGCAATATTTTTAATTAAATATTTCCTAATAATATTAAAACAATAATAACTATAACTGTAACCCAGATCAAAAATCCTAGACCAAATCCAAATCCCAATTTAACAGACTCCCATACACCGAATTTCATTTTCAATTTGATATTTCTTGTGGTATTTTTTTCTTCCATATAAATTTTATATAAATTATTTCCAAAAATCTTTCCTTTTTTCAACTATTGAAGTAACATTTAAGATCAAATTATCCGGAAGAAATCTTACGTTTATAAGATCTCTAAATAACACCCAAGAAAAACGAATATGGTCTTCTTTACTTTTTACGATACTGTCTTTTATCTTAACTAAATAAACATCCAGGGTTTCATCTATTAATCTGTTTGTATTTTTGAACTGATTATAAAAAGAATCAATATATTCAGTGGAAATAACGGTACTTCCTGACTCTTCTAAAAACTCTCTTTTTAAAGCTTCTTCGGAAGATTCATTCTCTTTAACATGCCCTCCGGGTAGAAAAAAATAACTTCCCGCTATATTTTCACATAATAGTATCTTTTCTTTTTGATAAACTATACCTCTGGCTATGTGTTCTTTAAATCTTTTCATTTAAAAAATAAGATCACAAATGAATTAACTGTTAAATTTTAACATTATTTTTAAAAAATTCTCAACTTAATAATATTATGCTATTGTAATATGGTTATGTCAAACAAAAATTACGACGTTATTGTGATTGGGGGTGGTCCCTCAGGAATGATGGCCGCAGGTAGAACCGCTGAGAGAGGTTTTAGAGTTTTACTTTTAGAAAAAAACAAGAATTTAGGAAAAAAACTTTCATTAACCGGAGGTGGTAGATGTAACATATTAAATGCTGAAGAAAATGAAAAAGAATTAATTGAAAAATATGGAAAAAGTAAAAAATTTCTTCACTCTACTTTTTCTCAGTTTGGAATGAAAGATACTTGTAATTTTTTTGAAGAAAAAGGACTTCCGCTCGTAACAGAGGCAAGAAAAAGAGTGTTTCCAAAATCACAAAAATCATTGGATGTTATAAAAACAATGGAAGAATATATGGCCGAAAACGGAGTTGAGGTTAAAAGAGGACTGAATGTTAAAGGTTTTGAAATTAAAAAATGTCACATTGTTGGAGTTAAAACAGACTTTGGGCTTTATTATGCAAACAAGTTCATACTTTCTACAGGTGGACTATCATATCCTAAAACCGGATCAACAGGAGAAGGTTTAAAATGGTTAAGAGATATAGGTCACACAATAAACTCACCGGAACCAAGTTTAGTACCATTAACTGTTAAGGAGTCTTGGGTTAAAGAACTTTCCGGAGTTACTCTATCTTTTGCAAAAATAACTTTTGGGATCAATAAAACCAAAAAGGAAGGAAAGTTTAGTAAAACCGGAAAGATCCTATTCACTCACTTTGGATTATCGGGCCCTTTGATCCTAAATGCTTCAAGAGAAGTTAAAGAACTTTTAAAAAAAGGACTTGTAAAAACAGAAATAGATATGTATCCGGATACCGACATTAATGAAATCAGAAAAAATCTTCTTAATCTTTTTAACAGAAATAAAAATAAAAGTTTGAAAAATATTATAAAAGAAGTTACCCCTGAAGGTATGAGTGAAAATGTGGTTAAATTGGTCTCTTCTTCTCTTTTAGAAACCAAAGTTCATAATATAAGTAAAGAAAAAAGAGAAAACATCGCTGACATAATGAAAAGAATGCCTTTAACAGTTACCGGAACCATGGGGATGGATAGAGCAATAGCTTCTAACGGAGGTCTTGATCTTTCAGAAGTAGATACAAAAACAATGTCTTCAAAAATATATAAAAATCTTTATATCACAGGAGATATAATTGATATTGAAAGACCAAGTGGCGGTTTTTCATTACAGTGGTGTTGGACTAGTGGTTGGGTAGCCGGATCTAACACTTAATTTATTAATAAAATATGTTAACATTAATTTAAAATAGCGTTCTGTACAGTGAAGAGAGGTGAAAATCCTCCGCTATCGCGTAACGGTTAAAGTCCGACCCTGTGCAAAAAAAAACGCAAAACAAGGCTCGCGTAAAGCCATAAATCTTTTTGATATTTGGCTTTTTAAAAGCCAAAATTTTATTATTAAATCAAGAAAACTTATGTACTCAAAAATAAAAAAAAGAAACGGAAATGTAGTAACTTTTAATGAAGAAAAAATAACTCAAGCAATTATAAAAGCCGGAAAGGTCACTGAAGAATTCGGTCCAAAAGAGGCACATAAGTTAACAAAAAAAGTTATTGAAGTTTCAAAAGAAAAAATTAAAAATAAAATTCCAAAAGTAGAAGAGATTCAGGATGTTGTAGAGGATGTTCTTCTTAATTCAAAGTTTAAAAAAACAGCAAAAGCATATATTTTATATAGAGATCAACACAGACTCTTAAGGAATATAACAGACACTACTAATAATGGATTAGTAGATAACTATTTAGCCAAAGCCGATTGGAAAATAAAAGAAAATAGTAATATGTCCTATTCTCTTCAGGGGTTAAATAACTATATATCAAGTGAAATAAGTAAAAACTATTGGTTGGGTAAAATATACCCTGAAAATATAAGAGAAGCCCATACAAATGGAGCTTTTCATATACATGATCTATCTATTCTTTCTGTCTACTGTGTTGGTTGGGATCTTTTAGATCTTTTAATAAATGGGTTTACGGGAGTAGAAGGAAAAGTCTCTAGCAAACCCCCTAAACATTTCAGATCAGCCTTGGGGCAAGTTACTAATTTTTTTTACACTCTCCAAGGAGAAGCTGCCGGAGCTCAAGCTTTTAGTAATTTTGATACACTCCTCGCTCCTTTTATTAGATATGATGGATTAGGTTACAAAGAAGTAAAACAAGCTATTCAAGAGTTTATTTTTAATGTAAATATACCTACACGAGTAGGATTTCAAACTCCTTTTACTAACGTAACTCTTGATTTATCGGTTCCTAAATACTATGCAAATCAATCAATTGTAATCGGAGGTAAACCTCAAAAAGAAAAATATAAAGATTTTCAAGAAGAGATAAATATTTTTAATAAAGCATTATTAGAAGTAATGTCCGAAGGAGATGCAAATGGAAGAGTTTTTACATTTCCTATACCAACTTATAACATAACAGAAAATTTTAATTGGGATAATGAAATAAGTAAGCTTCTTTGGAAAGTAACTTCTAAATATGGACTTCCATACTTTTCAAACTTTATAAATTCCGATATGAATCCTGAAGATGCTCGTTCTATGTGTTGTCGTTTAAGGATAGATAACAGAGAACTGGAAAATAGAGGCGGAGGTCTCTTTGGTGCAAATCCTCTAACCGGTTCTATTGGTGTCGTTACTATAAATCTTCCTCGTATAGGTTATATTTCAAAAAATAAGGAAGAATTTTTAGATAATCTTGATAATTTAATGTCAACAGCAAAAGACAGTTTGGAAATAAAAAGAAAGATTTTAGAAAGATTTACTGAAAATAATTTATACCCCTATACTAAATTTTATTTAAATAAAATAAAAGAACAGTATGGCAGTTACTGGAAAAATCATTTTTCAACTATAGGTATAGCCGGTATGAATGAAGCCGTGCAAAATCTATATGGTAAAAATATAGGAACATCTGAAGGACAGGAGTTTTCTAAAGAAGTTTTAGACTTTATGAGAAATGTGCTTGAAAAATTTCAAAAAGAAACGGGAAATAATTATAATCTAGAAGCCACCCCGGCAGAAGGAACACTTTTTAGGTTGGCTATTCTTGATAAAGAAAAATATCAAAATCCTGTATTTGCAAATGGTAAAGGTAAAGATGTAAAAACTCCTTTTTACACAAATTCAACTCATTTACCTGTTAACTTTACTGACGATATTTTCGAAATGCTTGATCTTCAAGATGAACTCCAAACTAAATATACTGGAGGAACAGTTGCACATCTTTTTTTTGGTGAAAAGATAGAAGATGAAAATTCAGTAAAAAATTTAATAAAAAAAATCTGTAAAGAATATCGTTTACCCTATTTTACAGTAAGCCCAACTTTTAGTGTTTGTCCTGAACATGGATATATTTCCGGTGAAGTATATACTTGCGAAAAATGTAAAAATGAATGCGAAGTTTATTCAAGAATAGTTGGATACCTTAGACCTATAAATCAATGGAACGATGGAAAGAAATCAGAATTTGAAATAAGAAAAAACTATAAAAAATGAAAATAGGAGGATTACATAAATTTTCCTTAATTAACTATCCTGAAAAAACTTCTGCCGTTATATTTACCATAGGATGTAATTTTCGTTGCAGTTACTGTCATAATTTGAAACTTGTATTTCCTAATAAATATTCTGAAGAAATTTCAATTGAAGAAATATTAAACTTTTTAAAAAGTAGACAGAATAAACTGGATGCCGTTGTTATTAGTGGAGGAGAGCCTACAGAACATTCAGATCTGTTAAATTTCATTTCTGATATCAAAGAATTGGGTTTTTTAATTAAGCTTGATACCAACGGAAGTAATCCAAATGTCTTACAAGAGATCATAAAAAATAACTTGATCAACTATATAGCAATGGATATAAAAGCCCCTATTAAAAAACATCAAAAAGTAACAAGAAGTTTAATAGATTTTAAAAAAATAAAAGAAAGTATAAATATAATAATGAGATCTGAAATAGAATACGAATTTAGAACTACAGTGGTAAAAGAATTAATTAATAGTGAGGATCTTATTTATTTAGCAAAAATGATATACGGAGCTGAAAAATACTTTTTACAAACTTTCAATTTTTCAAAATCAGATTTAGGATCCTTAAATTTTTCCTCTTATTCTAAAGAGGAAATGGAAAAAATGGCTAAAAATTTAAGGAAATATGTTAAAGAATGTAAAGTTAGGTAATACCCACTTTCTTTTTTATTGAATTTAAAAAATGTTTATTCTTAAAATATCTTTGTAAAAGATATAAATAATAAAATAAACTTTTACCAATAAGATCAAAAAAGGGATAACTTACATAGTATCCTCCAAATCCTTGTTTGAATTTTGAAAAACCTTGCCAGTCTCCATTTTCTTTTTTAGTCACAGCTCCAAAATTAGCTTTTGTCATTTTTAATTTTTTTGATCTTTTTATAGCCTCCCAACGTAATAGATAGGAAGATCTTAAGTTTCTACCCTCTTCTAGAACACCAGAAAAAAGAAAAGAGGCCGTTTTTTCAGATAACAAAACAAAATTAACTGCCACCGGTTTTCTTTTATAATAAGCTATAGCTAAAAAAGAACTATTTCTTTTTTCACTTTCTTCAAAAATTTTACAGTAATAACTTTTAGGGTATATGAAAAAATTATTTTTTTCAGCACTTTTTTTAATAATATTAAAAAAAGTATTGATCTTTTTAGTTGGTTTTTCAAATATTCTTATCTTTATATCATTTTTTTCAGCCTTCCTTATATTATATCTTGTTTTTGGATGCATTTCGGATAAAATCTCATCTTCTGTTTTTTTAATATCAACAAACCAAAGTAACTCGGGTTGAAAATATCCGGCGTGAGAAAAGGCTTTTCGTGGAGAATTAAAATATTTATGTATAGTATCTATATCTTTTTCAGTTAAACCTTCTTTATTATTAAAAGAAAATTGAGTTCTTGTAAAAATAGCTTTTTCTTCTTTTGTTTTTTTCTTTAAACAAAGATATAAATTAAGCATTCTATCTTTATTAAGATCACTTAAAAAAACCGGACCGTAAGGAATATAAAGTATCTTTAAACCAAAATTTATTTTTAATATAAAAACCTGAAAAAACGCAACTGGTTTTTTATTTTCCATAAAAATAAAATGTCTGACCGGAGAGTTGTTTTTTTCTTGGATTTTGGAGTATAAGATCTCTTGAGTAAACAAGGTTTCACTACCCTTATAAAGATCGGAATACTGATCAGCTTTCAACTCTATTAAGTTGTAAGCACTATCCTTCATGAAAAAATTACTGTTGCATCAACTTTTGTATTTCACTTTGATGTTTACGCATCACCTCCATAGTTGCAGCCATTTCACTTTTTCCTTCTTTTGTTTTTTGCTTTACTTCATTTCCGATCTTTTCAAATAATTCAGGATTTTTTTCTATAAGATTCATTATCATTTCCTGCTGTTCTTCCGGAACACCTTTCATCTTAGTTTTTAAATATTTTTTAAGAAAATAATTTTTTATTCCCATATATTTTATATTACTATCAATTATTAAAAAGTATTATAACACAAGATATTGAAAGTTATAGATTTTTAATAAAAATAATAAGTGTGTTAAAATAGCTTACATAATTTTTTAAAAATGTCACAGTACGAAATAGAAATCAAAGGACTATTAGGTAAAAAGAAAAACGTAGATGATATTGTTTCAAAAATGGAAAGTATAGATCCTAATTTTAAAAAGATCTCTCAAAACAAGCAACTCAATCATTATTTTTCAGGAAATAACATTGTTGATTTATATGAAAATGTAGAGGAGATATTATCAAACGAAGAGGCTCAAGAAATGAGAGATATAATAGAAAAAGGAAAAAACTTTTCAGTTAGAACCAGAAAGAAAAATGAAGATACCTTTTTAATTATAAAGGCTTCTGTTGATGAAGGAACAAGTGAGAATACTGTTTCCAGACTTGAGTTTGAAAAAAAGATAAATTTTTCAATAGATGAAATTGATAATCTAATATTAAAATCCGGTTATAGTTATCAAGCAAAATGGTCAAGAAAGCGTTCTGAATATGTATATAAAGATATGAATGTGTGCATAGATAAAAATGCCGGATATGGATATCTTATAGAGTTTGAAAAGATCATTAACGATAAAAAAAATATAGCTAACACTAAATCAAAAATAAGATCTTCAATGAAAGAATTGGGAATTGAAGAACTCCCGCAAGATAGATTAGAGAGGATGTTTGATTATTATAATAAAAACTGGCATCAATACTACGGAACCGAAAGAACTTTTACAGTAAAGTAAATTTTTAAACAGGAAACTGTTTAGTTAAAGTCAGTGCTCCATAAATACCACCAATAGCTCCCAGCTCAGCCTTTTTAATTTCTGGAGTAAATGGAAGTATTTCCGTCATCCTTTCTACATGATAACGTATTCTGTCTATAGGTATAGCTGGATCGCCTACCACCATAGAACCTCCAATAACAACCGTATCTGGAGACCAAAATAAAATAGTATTATATATACCAATAGCACTTTCAAATGCCAGTCTTTCCCATGTATCAGGATCGTCTATTTCTATTGGATCTAAACCGGTAGCTTTACTTAAAGCAGTACCGGATACATGACCTTCAAAAGTGGAGTTATAAAATGAATTATTTTCTTTAATAAAACTTTTATCAATTACATGATGTCCGGGTTCAAATCCTACGGTAGCTTTATCTATATACCCATCAACTATTCTAACTCCCCCTACTCCCGTACTTATTGTTATATAAACACATATATTACTTCCCTTTCCTGCTCCATGATGAGCTTCTCCTAAACCAACCACATCAGCATCATTTTCAAATTTAAAAGGTGCGGAAAATTTTTCACTAAAAAAATCTGCAATAGGCTTATTAACCCATCCTTCCATATTAGGAGAATAGACTAACTGATCACGTTCTTTGTTCCAAACCCCAGTAATTCCTCCCCAAAAACCCTCAATTTCTCCATCACCAGCTATTTCTTTTACTGTATCAGAGAAAACATTAACACCCTCTTCTGCGGTTTTAGGTGTTTTATTTATTATTGGTTTTGAAAAGTTCTCTCCATCAAAAGTCGCGCTGATACGCATTTTACTTCCACCTATATCAAATAAAAATTTCATGATCTATTTTATTATTTTTTTAAATTTTTCAACCACAGGAACATTGTCACAATCGGTTTCATAATGTGATACAGCCAATTCAAAAGCTAGCCAATCTACAGTAAGTAAACTTCTAAATATTTTTTCAGTTTTATTTTCTCCTTCCAATTCAAAAAGCAAAGTTTTAATACCACGTTCTTCATATATATTTTTAGTGGTTTCCATACGTTTTCTTATTCTGGGATTATCATCAATATCCATAAGAAAAATTACAATCATAAAAGAACTTAAACTTTTAGTACTTTCTATTACACCAAACCCTTCCATTTCATTATGATTTAACTCAGGGAAAACATTATAAAAAGCCGGGATCTTGGTGGTTTCATTAAATTTGATCTTCCAATTATAAGGTATGACTTTATTAGACAAAGATGAATAAATAATTGGAACATAATTTACAAGATCTTTTACTGTTTCTTGTATCTTTAAACGTTCTTTTTTAGGGTCTAATTTAAAAGACATTTCTTTTAGATCTTCAACAGATACAGCATCTCCTAAAATAGTAGCCAAAGAAAGAGTAAGATATCCTATTGCATTTCTTGGTTGTATACCGGTATCAGGAATTTGAATCATAGGACTTTCTGTTTCTTCAGCCAAATCCTTTAACTTACCTCCCGTTGTTATAACGGCTGTATTTAAACCTCTTTCTTTTATAGTTTTAAATGAATCAATAGTTTCTTCAGTATTTCCTGAATAAGAAACAAAAACAAACAAAGTTCTTTCTTTAGAAGACGTAAAAACTTCAGGTATACCGTAACCTCTATGTATAAAAATTGGTAATGATGGATTAATAGCTTTTAAAACCCCTCCACAAAAATGAGATCCCCCCATTCCAACCAAAACGATTTTTTCATAGTTGGTACACAAATTTTCTTTTTTTATTATTTTCGGTTCAAAATTAAATTGATCCGGCAAACCAAGAATTGAATCCTCCATTTTTTAAAAATTAATTTAATATAAATTCATTATAACTTAAAAATTATTTTTTCCTGTGTACATCTAATGTTTTAAATTTAAATAATTATGAATGTTTTTTTATAAAAGGTGCAAAATATATAACATGCTCTAAAACTGACTTAACAGAAGCACGTTGATCGTTATTCATTTTTTTAATTAACGGAAGATAATGTATAAAGTCCTTAACCTTAGGATCACTGGTTATACCTAACCCTTCTTTAGATTTATACTCATAAATTTCTTTTTCCAAACTATCTAAAAATATTTGAGATCTTGATCTATCGGATTCTTCTATTATCTCTTTTAACATATTATTTCTATCAGGTATATTTGAAGATAAAAACTCACTAATAGAAATATCGCAATCCGCATCACTATTTAAAATGGAGATAAAAAATCTGGAGATCAAAGTTGGAAGTAGGATCTTTTGAGATGGAATAACTATAATAAAATTAGTGTTTGGAGGATTGTTTTCAAATATTTTAAGTAAAGCATTTTGAGACTCTATGGTTATCATATAAGATTCCAATATAAAGATCTTTTGATTTTCTTTAACCGAATTAACACTTGCCCAATCTCGTAAAAAAAGAGCATCTTTTATTTCAAAAGAACTTTTGGAATAATGTAGAAAATCAGGATTTCCATCAAAAGAAACTTTCCATGTTTTTTTTATAACCTCACGTATAGTCTCTGCTTCTTTTTTGGGGTTCTCAGTTACAAAACAGTAAGCATGATGATCTCTGTTATTTAAAACATTTTCAATACTTTCTTTTTTAATTGAAAGACTCATTTCAATAACAAGTTTGAAATATTAATTTTTTGATGTAATGCTTTTTTTATAAACATCAAGATGTTCCAATGCTATACCTGTTCCTCTGGCAACACAGTACATAGGCTCTTTAGCTAAACGAGCCTTTACTCCTGTTCTTCTATGAACCAATTCCGTCAAATTTCTTAATTGAGAAGTTCCTCCGGTCATAACTATTCCTTGATCTATAATATCTGAAGAAAGTTCAGGAGGGGTTTCTTGAAGCACCTCCTTTATAGCACGTATCATTTCATAAAGATCTTTTGTTATAGCATTTAATATTTCACTACTTTCAATTTCAATAGATCTTGGAAGACCTGAAACAAAATCTCTTCCTTTTATGACCATTTTTAAATCCTCTTCTAATGGAATAGCTGACACAACTTTTATTTTTATGTCCTCTGCGGTTTTATCACCAATACCTAAATTAAAATTTTTCTTAATATAATCAGTAATAGATTGATCAAGTTTATTACCTCCATATTTTACAGAAGTAGATGAAACAATACCGCCTAAAGAAATAACAGCCACATCTGTAGTACCGCCACCAATATCAACTATCATATGTCCGGTTGGTTCATGAATAGGAATGCCGGCTCCAATAGCTGAAAGTATAGGCTCTTTAACTACATAAGCGTTTTTAGCCCCCGCTCTAACCGTAGCTTCTATAACAGCTCGTCGTTCGGTTGAAGTTACACCGGCAGGAACTGAAACTAAAACATCCGGTTTTATAAGATTAAATTTACCTAGAGACTTATCTAAGTAATATCTAAGCATTGCTTCAGTAACACGATAATCTGCAATGACCCCATCTTTCATTGGCCTGTAAGCTACTATTGCTTCAGGTGTTTTACCAACCATTTTTTTAGCCTCAGCTCCAATAGCAAGTATTTTATTATCACCCTCTGAAACGGCAACAACCGAGGGTTCATTTAAAATAATACCTTTTTTAGGTACATAAACCAGTATATTGGCTGTTCCCAGATCTATACCTATCTTTTTGGAAAAAATACTCATATTAATTTTCAAGAAATTATATTATATATTAAAAACCATAAAAAAACCAAATCCTAAAATAAAAATAATCCACAGTATTATTAAATAATATAGCGTATATGATATAATTATGCTTAATATGAATAAAAAAGAAAATAATAATGACCTCAATAAAATAGGTTTAACCATCCAAAAATTCAGAGAAAAAAATAACTTAACTCAAAAGGATCTAGCAAATAAACTTGAAACCACTCAAAGTGCAGTTGCTAGAATGGAAAGTGGTGATCAAAACATAAGTGCTTCTACTCTTTCTAAAATAAATCAGGCTTTAGAAATAAATCTTTTTCATATCAATTCCGAATCTCTTACTGTAAAAATAAAAGGAGGAAAAAAATTAAAAGGATCAATTGAAACAAAAACATCAAAAAACGGAGCGGTTGGTTTAATGTGTGCCTCAATTTTAAACAAAGGAAAAACCACACTAAAAAACACTCCACGTATTGAAGAAGTTTTTAGAATAGCTGAAGTTTTAGAAAGCATTGGTTTTAACATTACTTGGAAAAATTCTGACATGACCATAAGCCCTCCTGAAAAAATAAAAATTGATTCAATAAATAAAGAAGCGGCTCAAAAAACAAGGAGTATAATAATGTTTTTAGGTCCTTTGATCCATAAACTACCTTCTTTCCAATTACCAACTATAGGAGGTTGTAGACTTGGAAAAAGAAATACCAGTCCTCATTTTTTTGCGCTAGAAAGTTTAGGAGTATCTTTTAAAAAAGGAAATTGGCAATATAAACCTTCTTCTTCCTTAAAACCCAAAACAGTTATACTTTATGAATCCGGAGACACGGTAACTGAAAACGCTATTATGGCCGCCGCAGGCATTCCTACAACTACCACTATAAAATTTGCCTCAGCAAATTACCAAGTACAGGAAATGTGCTTTTTCTTAAAAAAATTAGGAGTAAAAATAGAAGGAATAGGTACTACTACATTAAAAGTAACAGGCTTAAGTGAAATAAATAAAAATATTTCATATAATTTAAGTGAGGATCCAATAGAATCAATGTTCTTTTTAGCTACTGCAATAGTAACTAATTCATCAATAACAATAAAACGTTGCCCAATAGATTTTTTAGAACTTGAACTTCTCAAATTAAAAAAAATGGGCTTTAAATACAAAAAAAGTGATGTTTATTTTTCAGAAAATCAAGAAACAAAATTAGTTGATATAACAACCTATCAATCTAAAATGAAAGCCGGAAGAGATACAAAAATAGAACCAAGACCTTATCCCGGTTTAAATATTGATAACCTGCCTTTTTTTGCAATTATCGCAACTCAAACAGAAGGACAGATCTTAATACACGACTGGGTTTATGAAGAAAGAGCAATATATTATAAAGAACTGGATAAACTTGGAGCTAAAACTATATTAGCAGATCCTCATCGTATATATATTTCAGGTAAAACTCCTCTTATAGCAAATGAAGTTATCTGCCCTCCGGCACTTAGACCGGCTGCCATAATACTAATTGGAATGTTAGCGGCAGATGGTGTATCTGTTTTAAGAAATATATACAGTATAAACAGAGGATATGAAAGTATAATAGAAAGATTAAATGATCTAGGGGCTTCTATTGAATTTGAATCAAATATTTAATTCTCTTACATATTTAATAGAAAAAATTAAAATGTTAAACTTTAACCACTATGGATCTTATTACAGTTACACCACTGGTTCAAACCGCTTCCAAGGAGTGTCTTAGTTATTTTACTGATCAAAAAATAAAAGAAAACTCAATTGTTTCCGTAAATATAAGAAATAAAGAAGTTCCAGCTTTGGTTTTAAAAAAAGAATCAGTTGAAAAAGTTAAATCCCGTATAAAAAGTAGCAATTTTGGCTTTAAAAAAATCAATTCCGTATTAACAGAAAACATCTATTCAAATAGTGTATTGGAAGCCGCTAAAGAAACCTCTGATTTTTATTCCGCTTCTATTGGAGGTGTATTAAAAGCTATTACCCCAAAAATATTACTAACAGAACCGGTAAAAATCAAAAAAGAAAAAGAAAATAAACATAGAGAGATAAAACCGGAAAAAATGGTTTTACAGATCTCTCGTGATGAAAGGATTCTTTTTTATAAACAACACACAAGAGGGGTTTTAGCTAAGGAAGGATCTGTGTTCATCTGTGCTCCAACCAAAAAAGACGTGGAGTTTCTTTCAGATAATTTAAAAAAAGGTATTGAACACGCTACTTTTACTTTTCACGGAGATATGTCTAATAAAGAGATCAAAGAAACCTGGGAAAAAGCTTTAACAAAAAAACCTAAATTAATAATATCCACAGGTCTTTTCTTATCAATATTTAATAACTCTTTTGAATCACTTATTTTAGAAAGAGAATCTTCAGAACTATACTACACCAACAAAAGACCTCATTTTGATATATCCTTTCTATCTTACTCACTGGCCAAAAAAAGTGGGGTTAAATTTATTACTTCCGATACTTTACTTTCAGTAAAGACATATAAAAAATATAGAGATAATCAGTTTACCGAAGCAACTCCTTTGCAAAAAAAATACAGAGAAGGAGGAAAGGTTTCTATTATTGATATGACTAAAATAGAAGAAAAAAACAACCCTTATATGCCTTCTTTGTGTTCATTTTCCATAAAAAAATTAGCTTCCAATTCTTTAAGGTCTTTTATTTATACAGCCAGAAGAGGACTTTCTCCAACAACTATATGCAGTGATTGTGGATTTACTTTTTCGTGTCCAAAATGTTATTCACCGTTAGTTCTTCATGAAGGAAACAAAAAAAGAAATTTCATCTGTCACACTTGTACTTACCATGAAGAACCTAAGGACTACTGCCCTAAATGTGACTCTTGGAGATTAACACAGTTGGGAATAGGAAGTGAAAAAGTATCAAAAAATATTCAAAAGATATTTCCTAAAAAAAATATCATTCGTATGGATTCTGATAATGCCAATACCGTAAAAAAACAAGAAAAACTTTGGCAAGAATTTAAAGAAAAACCAAACTCTATTTTAATTGGTACCAATATGGCAATAAATTATATTAGATCTGATATGGTAGATATAGAAAATATAATAGTAGCATCAACAGATTCACTTCTTACTTATCCAAACTATTCTGCAAGTGAGCGTGTATTCAGAACACTTACCGAACTTTCATTAATAGCTAAAAAAGAACTAGTTATACAAACAAGATTGCCTGAGCAAAATTTATTAACTTATGTTAAAAATAAAGAAAATATAAGTTTTTTTGAAAAAGAGTTGGAAACAAGAGAAAAACTCTCTTACCCTCCTTTTTCAATACCAATAACCGTTACCTTTTCCGGTAAAAGTTATAAAATAGAAGAAAAAGAAAATTATCTAAATAAAAAATTTAATTTCTTTAACCCTTATTTCATTCCTTCTATTTCCGAAAAAAGGCAAGGTCTTATAACAAATAAAATGTTAATAAAGATACCAAAAAACATTTGGCCAAACAGAAAAGTTACAGAAAGCTTGAAATCTTTATCGCCAGAGTATAAAGTTGCAATTGATCCGCCAAACATTATTTAAATAAAAATGAGTAAAATAATTCAAATAGGTAACGAAATTCTTCGTAAAAAAGCAAAGGAAATAAAGAAAGAAGAATTTTCTTTAGATAATTTAGATAACTTAATAAAAGAAATGAAAGAAACCCTTAATAAAGAAGAGGACGGCTTTGCTCTCGCTGCACCTCAAATAGGAGAATCCGTAAGGATATTTATTATTTCAGGCAAACTTTTTCAACATTTAAAAGGTACTGATGAACCTCAATCTGATAAAATATATATAAACCCTAAAATACTAAAAACATCCAAAGAAACAGAACTAATGGAAGAAGGTTGTTTAAGTATCCGTAATTGGTACGGAAAAGTTAAAAGATATAAAAAAATAAAAATAGAAGCTTTTGATCAAGATGGTAAAAAGTTCCAAGAAGGAGCCAGTGGAATCTTATCTCAAGCTTTCCAACACGAAATAGATCATTTGGATGGAATTCTTTTTACTGATATTGCTACTGAATTAGAAAAAATAGAACCTCCCCAAAAAAAATAATCCCAATAATATGAATAAAGATCTTAAAAACTTTGCATTTTTTGGAACTTCAGAATTTTCAGTTGAAGTTTTGAAAAAATTAAAAGAACTCAATTTTATTCCATCTCTTATAGTAACTACACCGGATAGACCTTCCGGACGAGGACAGAAAATAACACCATCTCCGGTTAAAAAATGGGCGGAAGAAAATTCTGTATCTATTTTTCAACCAAATGGTTTTAAAGATAAAAAAAATATAGAACAGTTAAAAGAATCAATTCCTTCAAAAAACACGGAATGGGATCTTTTTGTTATTGCTTCTTATGGATATATTTTACCTGCCTCAGTTATATATATGCCAAAGTTTAAAAGCTTAAATATTCACCCTTCACTTTTACCAAAACTAAGAGGTCCTTCTCCAATTCAAGAAGCTATTCTTAAAGAAGAAAAAACAGGAGTAACAATAATGAAAATGGACAAAAAGATGGATCACGGTCCAATTCTTAAACAGGAAAAATTACAATATGAAAATTGGCCTCCTGATTACACGACACTTGAAAAAGATCTTGCCAATAAAGGTGCCACTCTTTTGACTAAAACCATACCTCTTTGGATAAATGGAGAAATCAAAGAAATCCCTCAAGATGAAAAAAGGGCGACTTTTACATCTATTATTAAAAAAGAAGATGCTTTTCTGGATTTTGAAAATGAAAATCCAGAAATTCTTTATCGTAAAATAAAAGCTTATAAAGAAAAACCAAAAGCATATTTCTTTTACGAAACACCTAAAAAAGGAAAAATACGAGTTATAGTAACTGAAGCAACATTTAAAAAAGGTAAACTAAAAATAGAAAAAGTTATCCCTGAAGGTAGAAAAGAAATAAATTATCAAGAATTTTTACAACAGTTAAAATAATAAAATTTATTTAAAAAGAATTTTATTCGTTATTCTCTTGCAAGGGATCTCTTAGCTTCTCTTTGATTTTTAATGATTCCCTGCGAGAAGTATCTCTCTTTTTCTCCTGATGGCTTTTTACTACTCTGACAATTTCATCTTTCATCTCATCTATTGCTGCATACAGATCACTTTGTTCAGCTTCAACATAGTGAACCTCACCAGCAATATCCAGATCTATTGTTGCAACAAAAATATCACCTGTTATTTGATCCCTAACTTCTTTACCTAACTCTACTTGAGCAAAAATTCCGGCATCATCACTAGCATTAATAACCTTTTCAAGAGAGTTTAATTTCTTTCTAACATAACTCTCCATAGCTTCTGTTAAATCTACATTTCTTCCTTTTATATTAATATTTATTTTATCCATATTTAATTATTATATTAAATTAATTTTCAATAATAAATCTTTTAGAAAAACTTTTTCCACCCTTAACTAATTTAACCGAATTGAAAGGAACTTTTGCTATATTGGAAACAATTTCCCTTAAACGACGATTAGCTTTACCATTTTTTGCCGGATCCTTAACTGATATTTCATACTGATCATCTTTTAATTTTTTAACACTTTCCTTATTTGATCCCGTATTAACTTTTATATTAAAAGTTTTCATACAAAAAAGCTGATTAAATCCTTTCATACAAAGCTACAAGCTCTGCATAATCAAGTACGGAACCATTCATAAATTTTTCTAACTCAGTTTTAGAAACACCTTCGGGAAGATCAATAAAAGAATCTAATGCATAAAACTTAAAAAAGTAACGATGTTTACTATCAGGTGGACAAGGTCCTGTATACCCTAAACCACCCGAAGAATTCCTACCCTTTGTACCATTAGGTTCAATCCCCTCTTCCACTTTAAAAAATAAAGATTCATTTGTATTAAAACGAATATTAAAAACAATCCAATGATCAAATACTTCTATTTCTTTGGTTTCTTTTACAAAATCAGGAATATCAGGATCATCCATGATCAAAACAAGACTTTTGGTTCCATTAGGAATATCACTTAATTCTAAAGAAGGATTTATATTTTCTCCGTCACAGGTATACTTTGAAGGAATTAAATCTTTTTCCTTAAAATCTGGACTAAAAATTTTCATAAAATAATTATATCACAAAACATGATCTTTCAAAAAATAAAATATTGCCTAGTCAACAAAATCTGATATAATACTCTCATTAACAAAAAAATTCTGGGGTAGCTCAATGGTAGAGCTCTCGACTGTTAATCGAGTGGTTGTGGGTTCGAATCCCACCCCCAGAGCCGACTAGGATCATTTTTGCAATTTAATAGTGCATTAAATAGGGATAGTATTGAGAACCCTAGCTTATTTTGATTTAGAATTAAATTCGAAAGTAAGAAGCTCAAAATTTGCTTTTTTACTCTGGTTTCGAACTCATAAACAGTTCCTTAGCTCTCTGTACTAATGTCAATACAGCATTGGCAGTTATCTTTATTTGCTATACTTATATTATGAAAAAACTTATATTTTTTGGAGACAGTCTATTAGCGAGAATTAACCCTGATATGATAAAAAAAATTGAGGAGAGTATCGGTAGTATTATTATCGATAATCATGCAGTGGGAGGATCAACGACAAATGATGCACTGGAAATAATTGAGTCTGTTTCAAAATTGAAAGCTGACTATGTAGTAATATCTTTAGGGACAAATGACATACTTAAAGACAATCTGTCCTGTCCTGAATATCTAGAAAACATGATAAAAATAATTTCTGAATTTTCCGAATCAAAAGTGTTCGTGTGGTTAACTCCTCCCGCCAACGACATAAACGACCCCGAAGGAACAAAAGAGTTTAATGAAAAGATTGGCCAATATTTCGATGGTCTAAAAAATATATGTAAAGATTATAACTTTAACTTTATAGACACTTTTTCAGTCTACAAAGATGCGGTTATGCTTGATAATAAATATCACGAAGAAGATGGTATTCATTTAAGTGTTGACGGATATAAACTATTTACTGGTTCATTAGTAAAAACTTTTAAATAAGAGGTAGGTTTTGTATTACAACTCCTAGTGAAGAGAGTGAATTTATTTACTATTGTCAGGATTCGAAAGGTACAGCGATGTTTTTCCGGCAGGAAAAACCGCGAACCAAGGTCGTGAAAATTCAAAAGCGACGGCCTTTGAATTATTCTTAACCGAATCCTGCCGCTGGAGCAAAAGTCAGTTTAACCCCAATGCGCTAGCGTTGGGGTTTTACTGATCTTTCGCTGAGGTGAAATTTAAAAGACGGAGGCGGTATACAAGACGAGCGTAGCGAGGGCCTGTCTAAGAGCTCGGGGTCGCGCTAACACTTAGCCGAAATAAGGAAATTCAATTATAACCCTTATCATATGTGATATTATGTATTAAATTCATATTTTGATTAAAAATAAAAAAGCTATGAAAGTATTAATATCTAATACTAAAAAAGTTGAAGAGATCAAAAAGGAAATGCAAAGATCTGGACCGGATAAGATCCACGTTCTTTCCGATTTTGATAGAACCCTAACCTACGGAACGACCAACGGAATAAAAACCCCCTCTATTATTTCCATGCTCAGGGATGGAAAACACTTAACAGATGATTATGCGGACAAAGCTCATTCTTTATTTAATAAATATCATCCACTTGAATCTGATTTGAACATTCCTTTAAGAGAAAGAAAAGAATTAATGCAAGAATGGTGGAAAAACCATCATGATCTATTGATTAAATCGGGTCTTAGCAAAAACGATCTTGAAGATACTGTTAAAAATGGACATGTTAAATTCAGAGAAGGCGTTCCCGAATTTGTTGATCTTTTATATAACAAAAAGATCCCTTTGGTTATTATGTCAGCATGCGGTTGTGGAGAAGCAGTAAAAATGTTTTTTCAAAAGATCAAAAAAGATCATTCAAATATATTTTATATTATCAATAAATATCATTGGGATAAAAACGGAAAAGCTCTTTCTGCGAAAGAACCGATAATTCATGCTTTAAATAAAGATGAGACGGTGTTGGAGAATTTCCCGAATGTATATAAACATATAAAAGAAAGAAAAAAAGTTATTCTACTGGGAGATAGTATTGGAGATATTGATATGATCAAAGGATTTCGTTACGAGAAACTTTTAAAGATCGGGTTTTTAAACAGTGGTTATGAAAGATTAAGAGAAAAATATTTAGACAGTTTTGATATAGTTTTAGAGGGAGACAAGGATTTTTATTTCATAAATAAGCTCTTTAAAGAAATAATTTTAAAAAAAAATTTTAAAATCTATAAATAAATTTTATGAAAATATATTTTGCAGGATCAATAAGAGGAGGAAGAGAAGATAGAGAAAAATATTTTAAAATAATAGAATACCTTAAAAAACACGGTGAGGTTCTCTCCGAACATATAGGGTCTGAAAACATAGACCACAAAGGAGAAAAGCTCTCTTCAGAAGAAATATTTAACAGGGATGTAGAATGGATAAAAAAAGCCGATGTGATCATCGCAGAAGTCTCCACACCCTCTTTAGGTGTTGGCTACGAAATATGCTTTGCAGAAGAATTGAATAAAAAAAATACTCTGTCTTTTTCAAGAGAACGACAATAAAAAGTTATCTGCGATGATAAGTGGAAATAAAAATATTAAAGTTAAATATTATAAAAATACTAAGGATATTTTTATAACACTAAACAAATTTTTATCAAATTTAAATCATAAAAACAGTTCAGACACTTAAGTTTTTAAAAACAAAAATAACTTTTCAAACCATAATAATTTTGTTTATAAAAGTGATATACTTAATATATAAAACTATATAATTTTAATAATGTATAACCGTATAGTAATAAAAGTTGGTACCAAGGTACTCTCCAATGATTTTAATAGGCTTGATCTCACCGTTTTAAAACATTTAGTTAAACAGATCAACTTAATAAAAAATAAAGGAACCGAAGTTGTTTTGGTTACATCAGGTGCTGTAGGAGCCGGTAGAGATTTAATAAACCTTAAAGATATTGAAAAAATAGCAGAAAAACAGATCCTTTCCTCTATAGGTCAGGTTAAATTAATGAATTTTTATTCAAAATATTTTGCAGAGTATGATCAATTATGTGCTCAAGTATTGGCTACCAAAGAAGACTTTAGAGATAGAAAACATTACTTTAATATGAGAACCTGTTTTAATAATCTATTAAAAAGTGGTGTCATTCCGGTAGTAAATGAAAATGATGTTATAGCTACTACAGAACTTCTCTTTACCGATAACGATGAATTAGCAGGTCTTGTAGCATCCTTACTAAACGCTGATGCAGTAATAATTCTTACAAGTGTTGAAGGTTTTCTAACAGGTGACCCTGAAGATCCCAATTCTAAAATCATTTCTGAAATTGATTTTAATAAAATTAAAAATATTGAAAAATTTATTTCTAACGAAAAAACTACCTTGGGACGTGGAGGTATGCTTACTAAATTTAATATAGCAAAAAAACTAACCATTCAGGGTATTACCGTCTTATTTGCTAACGGTAAAAGAAAAAATGTTTTAACTGACATATTTAATAATAAAAAGATCGGAACCAAATTTACTACTTCAAAAAAATCATCTTCTATCAAAAGACGTCTTGCTTACTCGGAAGGATTAACCAAAGGAATGGTTAAAATAGACAAACAGGCTGTAAACCTTTTACGTTCTAAAGAAAACATCATCAGCTTATTGCCTATAGGGGTAATAGATATTCATGGTGATTTTTATAAAGGTGATATTATTGAAATCGTAAGTGAAAAAAAAGAAAAAATAGGTTTTGGGATAACTCAGTACGATTCTCAAAAAGCCAAAGATCTAATAAAAACTAAAAATAAAAAACCGATCATTCATTATAACTATATGTTCATTAATATTTAGAATATATCTAAATATTAAATTAATTTTATTTAAAAAATTAAAGGGGAGTTTAAAACCTCCCCTTTATGATCGTTCCGATCGACATAACTAATCAGTCCCTCCAAGGAGAGTCCTTTTCTAAGGCCTCCTTTTGGCGCTTTGCTTGCTCATTCAAGCACAAAGCACAACTGATTTTCACGTCTATTGGAACGCGTTGGTCGTCGGTTGCCCCGAGGACAACTCCACACTTCTCGCATTTCAAAGTGCGTTTTTGCCCGTTCAGGCAATCAGAACAAATGACCGAGATGTTTTCTGGTACTCGCTCATCTGCTGTGGCGGCGAAAATACCGTCGCAGCTAATGCATACCAAAATCACCTTAAACCCCTCCTAGGTTATAGACAACGACCCTAAAGCCGAGGTCTATCTGGGTTAGTAGCGTCCTCCTACGACACTATCCATTTGAGACACGCAATGGTGCCCCTTTTCATCCTGATTCAGTGCAAACACCACCTTCACAGAGGTACCTTGCAACTGACGGCATTTGTGGCAGACTATGATCTTAACGACCCAATAGTCACGTGAATCATAAACCCTGCCACACTGAGCGCATCTAACCATAACCTTATCCTTTCCTGGTTATCAAGGAACAACACGAGGGAAACATTCCCCCCGATCAGTTAAACAATTAATCTAACCAATCGGGGAAAATGATTTCCTCAACTAAAATTTTTGCCATTAAACCAGATTTAATAACAAATGTAAATACTAACGACTATATTAATAATAATATAGAAAAATTAAAAATATTTATTTATAAAATCTTCAGCCTTTTTTAAATCAATTGGAGTAGTTATTTGTAACCAAAAACGACTAAATACCGGAGTAATCGTTTTTTTGTTTGCCAATTGAAGAAGAGTTTGAGGTAACCCCCACTCTTCTTTACCACTTAACTTTTGCTGAGTACAAGAAAATATTTGATCAGTCATAGAATAAAGTCCGGTATTTAAATAACCGGTAACACCACCATGATCATTACCTTCTTTTATTTCTTTTATTCGATTAAATTCATCAAAAACTACTTTTCCACCAGAGTATAAATTATTAACTTTAGATATCCCAATAGAAAAAGAATGTTCTGTACAAGACCTTATATCAGAAGGATGATAAATATCATCACCCATCATAACTAAAAAATGTTCATTTAAAATATCCTTAGCTTGCCACAATGCATCAGCAGTACCTAAAAAATCAGACTGTTCTACATAACGCAATGGTATACCTTTATAAACTTTCCCTAAATATTGATAAATATCAGACTTTCTGTAACCAACTACTAAAATTACTTCTTTTATTTTTTCCGGTAAAAAGTCTAATTTATACTCTAACAACGTTTTATTTTTGATCTTTAAAAGTGGTTTAGGAGTTAACTCAGTATGATTTCCCATTCTAATTCCTCTACCAGCTGCTAGAATAACTACTTGCATAAATAATAAGTAAAATAATATCACAATATTTTTTTAAAAAAAATATTGTGATAATATTACTTTGTAATATTTAAATAAAAATGAAACTTATACCGGATAAAGAAATAATTAAAATACCTATAAAAGATAACAAAGAAAAACTTGTTCATGTTAGAAAATACGTTCCAAATATAGTTATCAGACCAGGTTTATATATAAAAAAAGAAGGAAATAGTACCTGCAAAAAAGCCTGTTTAATAAGAGAAAGTGTTGGAAAACGTTTAAAGGTAGCTCAAGATTTACTACCTAAAGAATACAGGTTAATGCTTAGATGTGGATACAGACCCATATCACTACAAAAAAAACACTATATAGAAGAACGTAATCGCTTAAAAAAGAAAAATCCATCCTGGAGTAAAGAAAAACTAAACACAGAAATGGATATGCGTATTGCTCCATTGTATATAGTACCTCCGCACCCTACAGGTAGCGCAGTTGATATAACCATAATTGATAATAAATACCACCAACTTGATATGGGTACTAAATTAGGAGAATTTAACAAAGAAAAAACATTTACTTATTCCAAAAATATTTCTAACCTAGCAAAAGAAAATAGAAAACTTTTAATAAATGTTATGGAAAAAGCAGGTTTTGTTAATTATCCAACCGAATGGTGGCATTGGTCGTATGGAGATAGATACTGGGCTGCCGTAAAAAAAGAAAAAATTTCTATATACGATAAGATATAACAAAAGAGCGTCCTAGCTTTTAACTAAAACGCTCCTTTAGCCTTTTTAGGGCTTTTGAGTCAAACAAAGTCGAGTCTTTTCCGTACCTCTTTGACAACCGCTTTCGCTTCTTCTCGAGAATTGATGGACAGTCCGGTAACATCAATGCCACCGTGATAGAGCACACCGGGATTGGTTATGACCGCAAAAGGTTCTTGAGTCGATGGAACCAAAATCTCTTTCAGTTCACCAAACAGCTCTTTAAACCCTAAGCTTTTCCCGGTTGAAATGTGTTCATGCCAAAAGTGGTAACCGAAAGATCCGGGGTTACGGATCTTCGCCAATCGTTTTGACATCTCATAGATAAAAACTATTGCGCCTTTCCTGGGATTGAAATCAGTCCAGTAGACGTTTCCAGTTTCATCTATAAGAATATCACAACAGAAATAACCTTTGGCACCGGATCTCTGAAGATAAGGAACAAGTTTGGTTTCCAGATCTGTTCTGATCCTACTCTCTATCTCTCTGGTAAGCCTAGTTGGAAAGGCTGTACCGGAATAAGACAGATTAGTGGATAGTTGATCAAAGATACCTATATCCAAAAACTTCCCATCTTCAGTGATCTCCCAATGAACACAGACTTCATCAACGATCTTGACCATCTGCTCTACGATGAAGGGGCTGCACATCCCTTCAACTGTTGGCATTTTTGCCACAAGATCTTCATAAGATGAGATCTGATGCAATCCACCCAGATCTACACCACCCGTACCTCTTGAGGATTTCAGAAGAAAACCATTTCCATTCTTACCTGTAAGGAATGACTTGGTTACCTTGAGAAGTTCTTCCGGATCCTTACCACCCACCCAAGGGGCGGTTTTTAATCCCAGTTCTTCACAAAGCAACTTAAAGTTATACTTACAGGCAAAAGGAATGGATACCTCAAAGTTACAGTAAGGAGGAATCCCCAGAATTGAAGAAAGATAACGTTCACTTTCTTCTATCCAGAAAAACTCCAATCGGGCAGATCGACCATTAATGGACCCCAGAATCTCATCCTGAACTTCTTGCTTGGAGATTACCAAATCGGCTAAAGTAAGATCTCTATCAAACGGACCAGCTACGATCATTCTCGGTAATGTAAAACCGAGATCCTGCCAATAGGCAAGATAATCAGAATCGATCGGTTTGGTAGTGACCACTACATGACCATCTCCAACTTGGCACAGTCCGCCACGTTGATCAAAATCTTGCTCCATCTCAATACCTCGAAAGAGACTATTGCTCTGAGTCTCGATCATAACACGAGTTTTTTCGCCTTTCATGTCTATCCTCCTCTTTCTTCAATGTTTGACCTGAAAAGAACAACAACGGCCTTATTCCAAGACCGTAGATATACATAAGTTATTTATATGTATCTACGATCTTGGATATTGACATTTTATAAATATTATTTCTTAAACATACAAACTTTATTTAATTAAGTCAATAACCTTTATTGGTATCAAAATTCAAAAGATCAATTAATGACTCATATAAAAAATAAACAGAATCCATATCAACCCATTCTTCATTTTGATGCGCACCTCCTCCATCAGGTCTCCAAAGTACTGCAGGAATTCCGTGTTCTGTAAAAAAAACAGCATCACTGGTTCCATTTTCATGTTTAAAGATCATTTTTTTTCTTAATTTCTTTTGTAAAACCTTTTTCAATACCTGAAGCCATAATTCATTTTCATTAGTAAAAAATAGATCATTTTCTGAAACAACTTCCACCTCTCCTTTTTTCCCTACAAACTTATTCAATTCTTTTTTAATATTCTTAAGATCCTCATTTTTAGTAAAACGTATATCAAAATAACCTTCAGCATATTCTGGTATCTGATTTAAACTATTATCAGTAGAAACCTTGGTTAAAACCACACTGGTCTTCCATTGATCTTTAAAAGTAGGTCCGGGGAACATTTCAGAAAGTTTATTTTGTAAGACCAATAACTTAGGAATTGGATTTTCTCCTTTCCAAACTTGAGAAGAATGACAACTCTTACCCGGTAAAGTAACCTTAAACTGAATAAAACCTTTCTGTTTATTAACTATTTGATTTCCTCCACCACCATCTGCAATAAAAGCAAAATCAGCATGGTAACCTTTATCTTTTAATAAAGCATAAGTTCCATATCCACTTTTCTCTTCATCGGAAGTAATCAAAATTGCTATTTCTTTTTTCCCTCCCCTTTTTTTATATTCAGTTGCTGCATATAGACAAGCCACTAAGCCGGCTTTCATATCATAAGCACCACGACCATAAAGTTTTCCGGCTTGTTCTTTAGGCTTGAATAATTCTTCAGATCCTTTTACAACATCAATGTGTCCGGAGAAAATTATATCTACCTTTTTTTTATTTGTAGTTGAAAAGACCAAAGCCGGATGACCTTTTAAATTATACTTAGAGATCTTAAAGACACCTTTAAATTTTTTTTCTAAGAGATCCAAGCATTCTTTTTGTTTTTCTATATTCTCTTCTGTTGATCTTATTGAAATAAGCTTTTTAGATAGATCTAATATTTGTTTTTTCATAATTTATTTACATAAAAACTAAAAATAAAACGACCTCTTGAGGTCGTTTTAATATTTTATTTATTCTTGATTTTATATTATTTAGAATAAACACCATTAAACAACCTCAAAAGTCTTGAAGTTACGACGGTCGTTTCTACGAACAGTATTTATTCTATTTAACATATAATAAAATTTAATAAAAAAAATTAAAAAAGTCAATAAAAAAGGGGTACCGGCAACTAACGTCACCGATACCCCAATGGACTTACAGTTCCTTCACCCAAACTTCTTTAGAACCTTGGTTCAAATCAAACATTCGTTCTTTTTTGAAACCAAAGTTTAAAAAGTCAGGCAAAATACCCACTAAGGGCGGTGCTTGTTCAGCACAAAGGTACAACTGCTTTTTCCGGAGTTTCATGGACTTATTGACCGCATACTTGATCAATGGAGTCAAAACCTCCGAAACGGCTAACTCAGAAGAGTAGCCAAGGTAACTCATTTTCATCTTCCCGTTGACTTCAGGGTTTAGCATCAGAGCTCCATAGGGATATCCGTCAATTGCGAAAACGACGAATTTATCGATATTCTCAGCAATGAATGACTCAAAAACACAGCCATTTAGCAAAGACTTGAGAATCCGAGTGACTTCCGGAATATCAGACCTCGTTGCAGATCGAACCTTCTTATATGAAGATCCGGCTCTGTAGATCATTGTTCCGGAACCTTTCCCTGTTAGAAACTCTTCCAAAAAAGCTTCCCTGCGACAGATGTTGGTAAAGTGAACACGAGAGATTCCTATGTCACAAAAACCAACCGCATACTCAAGACACGTCCTCATCAAGCCATTGACTACATTCTCTTCCTCTAGAAGTTCTTGTGCTTCCATATCCGTCATTTCACTAACAAGCTTCCCCTTATTGAAGATGCCGTCAGTATTACAGAGAAAGAAGAACTTGGAAGCTTTGAGAACCTCCACCAAGGTAAAGAGATCTTTCTCTTCAACTACTTCGTGGTACTTCACTCCACGTTCCTGAAGCGTATTTTCCAAAAAAGGAATATCCACGCTGTTACAAAGAAAATGGAGATCGACCCCTAAGCTATCAAGAAGATGAATGTCTTCAATAATAGCTTCAAAGTTTGATTCCTTCTTCCTTGGAAAAGCACTGCAGACAAGAACACGCTTCCCATTCCAACGGATCAGGCTACTCAACATCTCTCTGGTAGGACGTCCATCCATGACCATTTCCTCCTCACTTTCCACACATGTCTTGTATCAAACGGACATATTGTGAAACAACTTTGTCCGAAAAATACTTTTCATGCATGAATTCATTCGGTTTATGAGCCTGTTGAATGGATCCGGGTCCGTATATCACTGATTCAATACCGGCGGAGTTAAAAACACCCCCTTCAGTATTAAAAGAAGTTGACGCCGATGTCTTACCGGATACCTTTTCAACGCTCTTAACAAGCGACGATCCAGTGTCCGTTTCCATCGGAGGAGTTGGAGTTCTTCCAAAACTCACCTTAACTTCCAAACCGTCATCGATACCCTCGTTAACGGAAATGAAGTCAGAAAAAGCTCGAAAGACATCATCAACATCCTGACCTGGGATTGGTCTGATATCAAGCTCAATACGACAGTAGTCCGCTATGATGTTCTTAGCGGAGTTATCTCCGGTCGTAACGACACCAACATTGAGAGTTGGATAAGTCGGGTCAAACCGAGGATCAGAAATGACCTCTAGATGCCTCTTGAAGTCATTTATCTTCCGAAGAACCAAAGGGAGAGCTGTTTGCACAACGTTCAATCCCTCATTGGGACGCGAACTGTGTACACGCTTACCCTTAAGTTCCACCTTGACATACATATACCCCTTGTGGAGAATGTACGACTCAAGCTCGGTAGGCTCTCCGATCAGAACCGTATCTGCGAATTTTCCTCTGTCGTTGATGAGCTTCTTAGCACCAACACAACCAACCTCTTCATCACTCGTAAAAACAAGTCCGAAAGGCTTTTTGAGTTTGTGCTCTTGGATGTATGAAGCGGCCTTCATGGCTACTGCCAGAAAACCTTTCATGTCGCAAACCCCTCTGCCGAAGTACTTATTCCCCTTCTTGGTAAGAAAAAGAGGATCAGTACTCCAATTCCTGATATCGTAAGGAACGGTATCCATATGTCCTGACAAGGCGAAGTGAGTATCATGACCGCCCTTCTTGGCGATCATGTTTACCTTCTTTACGCCCTTTTGGATATAAGGGTACTGTTCAATAACGAAACCTTCGTCTTCCAAAAACTCACTGATGAAATCAGCGATGCTTCCGGTTTCCTTATTACTTACAGTGTCAAAGGAAATGAGTTTCTCAGCGATCTCGATCGTCTCCATGGCTATCCTCTCCTCTACTCTCGGGCCAGAATTTTTATTTGACAAAGAACTAACTATAAGTCCAATCAAAAAAATACCACTTTATAGAAAAAAAAGTCAAAACAATTTTACTAAAAATTACTTTAAATAAGCTTTTATTAAAACCTCTTCTCCAGCAATTGAAATAGTATCAAATAAAGATAATGGAGAAATATCTTCTTTTTTTATAGCAATAGGTAACTCGGTACAACCAAGAACCACAGCTTCTGCTCCTTCAGAAACCATTCTATCTATTATTTTTTTTAACAAGATAACCTCCTTCTCTCCATTAGAACCAGACATTACGGTTAATATTATATTATTTATTATCTCTTGCTCTTTATCTGTAGATAAAACAGGTTCAATTCCTTTACTTATCGCCATATTTTCATACAGCTTTAAATTTTTAGTACTTTCAGAATTTAATATTGCCACTTTTTTAAAACCTTCATTCAAAACCTGATCAATGGTTTTTTCAATTAAATTAACTATAGGAACATTAATTGAATTTTGCATATCTTCATAAAAATAATAAACAGTATTACAAGCAATTACTATAAAATCACTACCGGCATTTTCCAATTTTTTTAAACCTTCTATAAGTTGTTTTTTAACCAGATCTTTATCAACAAAACCGGTTTCATCAAAACCTTTTAATGGTAAATTATATATAAGAATCGGTGGATAATCACTGTCCTGTTGAGCACCATAAACATCTTGCGCTATCTTAACTATTCTTTGATAAATACAGACACTTGCCTCGGGACCAATACCACCTAAAACACCTAAAGTCTTACCATTAACTTTATACTCAAACTTTTTGGACATATTATATATAAAAAATATTTAATATTAAAAACTACTCCTCATTTAATTTTCTATCCCCTATAAGTTCATCTAAAACCTTTCTCTGAACCTCTCTACACTCATCACAAATAGTGCAATGAGTAAAAACAGCATTCCTTTCAAAGGGAGTTAGTTCTCTTTCTCTTTCTTTTTCTATTAATCTTAAAACTTCTTCACAAGAAAGGTTGCCCCAAGGTCCTTTTTTATTTTTATTTTTTTCCATAAATAATATATAACAGATAATAATTTAAAATACTAATTTTGATCATCTTCTTGTTCTACAAAAACATACATAGTTCCCAGATCTTTTTTTCTTCCCATAAAAGTACTTATTTCCTGAATATCACTTGCTATTTTTTTTGTATTTTTATCAATATTTTTTTTATTTAAAACATCTTCCTCACTAACACCTCCAAAAGTAAAAGATCTTTCCGAAACTGGTTCACAACTAAAAATAATCGCAGAAGAATTTTTCCCCGTAACGCTTTCTGTATTATTTAAATGTATTTCTGTATCTTCCACTACTTTACTATCCAAACCTTCAAAATCCTCTCCATCAAATGGAAGATCTTTTAACAGATCATTTAACTTTAAACCACTATCATCAACTTCTTTATAAGTGTCTTTAAGTTTATGTCTTGTTTTTACCTGAATACCATAAACAGAAGATTCTAAATTAGAGCCGAATTCCACAAGATCATTTAAGGAAAAATCTTTATAAAAAAACTCTTCTATTTCTTCTTTTTTTTCTTCATTAGTATCTGGATCAATAGAAATTAGATCAATTTCATTTTCCGCATCCATTCTAGGCGGAGGAAAATAAGCTTTTTTTCCCATTGATTCAATGTGACTATATGCATCAGCAAGACTTACAACTCCTCGTTTAAATGATTCATAATCTTCTTCCGAACCAAAAGCTCTCCTACCATAAGAATCAAGTTTTCCTTCAATGTTTTCTAAGTTATCAAAATGTCTTAGATAATACTGAGCCATAAACTGTTGTAAAGCTGCATTTTCAGTATTTCGTTTAAGTGAATCAATACTCTTTTTCTTTTCTAGGCCCTTTCTATTTGCATAAAAAGATAAAAGAGTATGACCTTCAAAAAATTTAGCTGTTTTTTGAGATTCTTCTATAATAGTTTCTTTCTCCTCTTCTGATAAATAACTTGCAAAATCCAGCATCTCAACTAAAGTTTTATGAAGAGATATATAATCAAGAGCTGATCTTCTGGCAAAAAGGTCCACCATTCTTAGTCTCTCATGAGAACTAACAGACTCTAAAGAATCATCAAAAGCACGCTTAGTTACTGTTTCCATTTCATTAAAACGAGTTTTTATTTCTTTTACTATATCTTCAGCTTTCGGCTCTTTTTCCAAAAGTGTTAAAAATCTATCAATAGATTCATCTTCAAAAAAATTATCTTCAACAGATTCTTTATTATTTATTTCTTTTTTAGAAAACTGCTTTTCAAATGATTCCATAGATGTAAGTATAACAAAAAACAGCCCTTATTAAAGTAAGAGCTGTTTTATTTTAAATAAATATTATTTTACTCTTCATCCTCACCATTTTCTTCTTCCTTTTCTCCATTTTCCTCCTCTTCTTCTTCACTTTCTACAACTCCACCACTTACACAAGTAGCGTGTTCTATTTTTCCTCTCGTCTTAGGTCCCACCTGACCATAACCGGTCTCTCTAGGAGATCCACCAGAAACTATATCCTCAGAAGCTTGATAACTCTGAACTGCTTCTTCGGTAACAGAACCAAAATATCCGGTTATTTCAGGATATTCAAAAAAACCTTTTTCTTTTAGATAAGTTTGTAACTCTTCAACATCTTCTCCGGAATCTCCATGTCTCAATACACGAGTTATACGAAGACAGGCCATAACCTGTTTAGCTCTATCACTGGCAGCTTCAGGAAGTTCAGGTTTTTCTGTTCTTGACCTTTTTTCTTTATCATCATCCTCAGACTCTTCTTTATCTGACTCTTCCTCAGTAGATGTATCATTTTTACCCTCAAGAGTATTTCTAACTGTTTCTATAGTATCTTCATCTACATCAAAAGATACCAAAAGATCCACCACCGACTCAATTTGATCTTCAGTTAAACCTGACTCTTCTTTATCTACTTCTTCTTCAGCAGAAACACCAACTGCCATAATAGCAAATACCATTATGGAGACACTAAAAAATCTTAATTTATTCATAATAATTAATAACTTTTTAAACTTATAATATTACTTATAATAAACCTAAAATAAATAAAAAAAAAATCAAAATATCCACAATTAATAAATTAATGCTTATTAAACCTTATTTAAAAGACGTATAAAAATTAAAATAATATAAATAAAAACTTTTATTTATATTTAAAAAACAATATCCCAATCTGTTGATTTAGGCGTATCTTGAATAGATATACCTTTAGATATAAGTTCTTCTTTTACACCATCAGCACTTTTATAGTCTTTTTTATCTTTAAAAGAATTTCTGATCTTTATCTTTTCCTCAACATAAGAAGGATCCACACCTCTATCTTGAAGAACTTTATTTTTTACATTAGAAACGTAAACCGACGGATCCTCATTGAATAATCGAAATACTGATGATATTTCTTCAAAAGTTTTAAAAAAGAACGAAACTATAATCTCCTTCTGTTCAATAGAATAACTATTTGAATAAATGACCTTATTTAATTCTTTAAAAACTTCATTTACTTCTGAAAGCGCTTTTGGTGTATTAAAATTATCATTCATTGAATTACAAAATTTACTTTCAAAATTCAAAAAAACATCCGGTACTCCTTCTTCTTTTAAAATCTTTTTACTTTTTAAATCGGATGCTTTAAGAAGAGTACTATAAAAATAATAAACCCTTTTTCTGGCATTTAAAAATATTTCTTCAGAAAAATCTATACTTGACCCATAACCATGAGTTAAAATCACATAACGTACCTCATCTGTAAAATATTTTTTTAATATATCCTTTACAGTCAAAAAATTACCTAAGCTCTTGCTCATTTTAGTTCCCTCGTACGTAACCATACCATTATGAAGCCAGTAATTAACAAACCTTTTTTCTTCAAAAGCTTCACTTTGAGTAATTTCATTTTCATGATGTGGAAATATTAGATCAATACCTCCTCCGTGAATATCTATCTGATCTCCAAGATATTTTTTTATCATTGCCGAACACTCAATATGCCAACCAGGTCTCCCTTTAGACCAAGGAGATTCCCAATAAGGTTCCCCTTCTTTATGGGGCTTCCATAAAACAAAATCATTTTTTTCTTTTTTATTTAAAGATTCTTCTGTATTTACAAGATCTTCTTTTTTTCTGTTAGATAGTTTGCCGTACTCTGGAAATTTACTAATATCAAAAAAAACTTCACCTTCTACAACATAAGCATAACCTTTATCTATTAATCCTTGAATAAATTTAACAATATCATCCATACACTCAGTAACTTTGGGTTGGTATGTTGCATCTTTTACTTTTAAATATTTAAGATCTTTTAAACTTTCTTTAATATAATACTCACTTATCTCATTACTCTTTTTTCCATCTCTGTTGGCTCTATCAATTATTTTGTCATCAACATCTGTAAAATTTCTTACATACCAAACCTTATATCCCAAATACTCAAAATAGGCCCTTATTACATCATAAACAATAGCCTGCTTTGCATGACCAATATGCATTTCATCATAAGGAGTAATTCCACATGAATACATCTTAATTTCCTTTTTAATTATAGGTTTAAAATCTTCTTTTTTTCTGGTAAGTGAATTATATACTTTTATCATATTAATATTTTACAACATTTTCTTTTATTACTCTATGATATTTTTTAAAAAATCCATACTACCCTTCTTTTAAAACCACAAAAATTAACGGTTATTCGTAATAAATGTTAAATTAAAATCAATAAAATTAATTAAGTACCTATGAGATATCAAATTATTACCTTAATTTCAATTACCTTTATTGTAATCGGAGGTCTGTTTTTCATTCAAAATATTGATACCAGATATTTATCTGAACACCAAAAAGACATTAACTTAAGTAGCGTTGAAAAAGAAATAAAAAAACTACCTCATAAATTAAATATTGAAAATAGAACAGTTGTTTTTGATAACCATACAGTAACCCCCACATCCAGAAAAGATTATAAAAAATTACCCTACAAAAAAGAAAGTAGTGATCAAAATGAATTTATAGAATCAAAAATTAAATTTAAAGAAAATGAAAGTCCAATAAAATTCATCGAAAGGTTTGTTAAAAAAAACATGCCTCCAAAAGAAAAGTTGGAAAAGCATGTTAAAAGAATGTATAAACAAGATGTTTCTTTTTACAAAATAAAAAAAGACAAAACTGATCTTTACTCTGGAAAAGAAGGGCTTTTTGCCCAAGTTAGAATGATGGGATTTCCGGATAAAAATATAGGAGGTAAAGAAAATAGATTTGATTTTATTAAAACAGAAAAAGGTTGGACACTGGTTTGGCAAGGAAAAAGAATATTCTGTCGAAGACCTAATGAGCATTTTTGGCAGCCTTCTAATAAAAAATGTCCTTAGTTATATAAAAACTATCTCAATTTACACCAAGAAGACTCTCAACTTTATTTATCGTATCACGAGCTTGAGATGATGCTTTTTCTTCACCTGAACTTAAAACCTCTTTTACTTTTTTATCATCTATCTTTTTTCTTCTTTCTTGAAACTGATTAACAAAAGAGATCACAGCTTTAGAAACTGATCTTTTAAAATCAACCATTACCTTTTCTCCCTTTTCATGCCTTTTTAAAATTTCTTCTATTTCCCTTGAAGCTTCTGCTGAAATGATCTTAGTAAGAAAAGCTAAACTATCTATCTTTTCTGACCTCTCTCCCGGATTGGCGGTCTCGGCTCTTTTTATTTTTTTCTCTATAGTTGCTTCACTATCGGTAAGAAATATAGCATCTTCCGGATAACTTTTTGACATCTTACCTTCACCTCTTAAGGCAAGAATATTAACCGGTTCAGCACGATTCAAACACTCAGGTACCACAAACACATCTCCATATTTAGAATTAAAATCTTTAGCTAATTCTCTTGCTACTTCAACATGTGAAAATTGATCTTTTCCAACCGGAACTAATTTTGCTCTTTGAAGCAAAATATCAGCAGCCATCATAATAGGATAACCGGCAAGTAAAGCACTTGCCTGTTCAGGATTTTGACCCCTTTTTAATTTATCTTTCAGTGTAGGTACCCTGATAAGACGAGAAATAGTAATATGTCTTTCAAGATATAACTTTAAAAGGGCTACTTCATAACGAAGAGCTTTTTGATCAAAAATAGTTACACTATCCGGATCTAGCCCTAAGGCTAAATAATCCTTAACTATAGCATTTACATTAGACATCACTTCCGAAGGCTCCTTATCGGTAAGACCGTGCATAGTTGCAACAAAAACAAAAGTTGGGTTTTTCTTCTTTTGTAACTCTAAAAAAGGAATTACTGATCCTACAAAATTAGCAATAGTTAAATTACCGGAAGGTCTTATTCCGGTAATTATCAACCCTTCTTCATCAGTTGATTCTTTTTGTTTATATGTATTCATGATCATTAAATTATATCAATTAAATAGTAGTAAATAAATATTATCTATTTAAATTTAAAGTTTAGTTATATAAATTCCTCTTTTTCATTTTATAAACCTCTACATTTTTAAAAACTTCAAAGGGGAACTTTATCCCGACTTCATGTCCTTTTTTGGCGCTTTTAACTTCTTTATTTTCTATTTCCATACGAGAAACCTTTACCTTCTCTACTCCTATTCTGTCATCAATAATAAAAATCTCTTCTCCTATCTTTAATTTATCGGATAGTCTTATAGAAGCTGTTTTAGCTTTTGGATAAACGTGAACAACTCTACCTAATAAACTTTTATAATAATCAGACATAGAATTTTCAACCTCAGAAAAATCACTCGGTGTGGGTTTACCTAAATAAAAACCGGAAGAAAATCCTTTATTATAAACCAACTGCAATTCCTTCATTAACTCAATAACTCTTTCTTTACTTATTTTATTATCAAGAGCTTCTCTGTAAACTCTTATTACAGTATCAACATATAACGGATCTCTGTTTCTTCCTTCTATTTTAAAAGCTTTTACTCCGGCTTTTTTTAATTTATCAATAAAGGGTAAGGTGCACAGATCTTTAGCTGACATAACTTTATTATTCTCTAAATTAAGTTCATGTCCATATCTTTCATCTATGACCTTATAAGATCTTCTGCAAGGATGGAAACACTCACCTCTATTACCTGATCTGTTATGTAAAAATTGACTAATAAAGCATCTACCGGAAACCGAAACACACATGGCACCATGAATAAAAACCTCAATTTCCAAACCTTCAACTTTTGATATTTCTTTTATCTGATCAATATTAAGTTCTCTGGCTAAAACTATTCTTTTAGCACCATGTTTTTTATAAAACTCAGCCGTTTCTTTATTAGCAACAGAAGCTTGGGTTGATATAAAAAAAGGAACTTTATACTTTTTACATAAATTAATTACTGCAAAATCCCAACATATGACCGCATCAACCTCTCCCGCTACTTTTTTCACTATAGATTCAAGCTTCTTTAATTCTTTATCATAAACAATAGTATTTAAAACCAAATATATTTTAGGTTTTCTTGGATAAGAATCGCATATCTCTCTTATCTTTTTTATATCCGAAACACTAAAATTCTTCTTACCAGCTCTCATGGTAAAATCCTCAACACCAAAATAAACAGCATCGGCACCAGCCCTGCATGCTGTAATAAGAGAAGTAAAACTCCCTACAGGAGCCATCAATTCATAATTCTCTTTATTCATATATAAATAATATTACACAGACAAAACAATAATTCAAAAAAAATTAGAAATATACTTCCACTACAACTCAAACATCTATATTAATCTCTAAGACGCTGTCCGGACAAACCAACAAACTCATAACCCCTCTCTTTTAATACTTTAACTCCTTCTTTTACTCCTTCAACTATATCACTCTCCGGATGATTCATATGTATTAAAATTATTGACCCCGGCCCGGCTCTACTGAACTCTTTCTTTATCTGTTCCTTACTAAAAGTAGCACCGGCATCTCCTGCTATATTAAATCCTGCTACATAAAGCCCCAACTCCTTTGCAATACCTGTACATACCTCATCATAATATGCGGTTCCTGAACGATAAAACTTAGGTCTTCTTCCAGTTATTTTTTCTATCTTTAAACTATTGTCCTCTATCTCTTCGATCACTTCTTTCACAGACTTCGTACCTTTAGCTCCGTAAGCATACTCACCGTTTACCGAGCACGGCTTATGATTTAATCCGTGGTTCTCAATAGTAAAAAGATCATTTTCAGATAATTCCTCCGTCACTTCAGGAAACTTATCAAGCCAAAGACCGGAAGCAAATATAGTAGCGGGAATCCCTTCTTCCATTAAATATTTAAGAAGATCTTCATCATATTTTTTTTCACACGCATCTAATGTAAGAGCGATCTTTTTTTCTTCCGTATCTAGTCTGTTGTACACTCCACTTACTTTTTCTCCCCATTCCTTCGGTTTTATTCCTTGAAATTTACTCTCTAAATCACCCAATACATCATCTTTTTCTTCTAAAGCAGATTCAACACTATCCTCTTTATCAATAACCACAACCTCCTTATTGGTTTCTCTCATAAAAAGAAAAAAACCAACGATAAAAACCCCGACCAAAACAACAATGATCAATGGTCTTGTATTTAGCATATTCTAAATATTATTCCATAATAAAGACGGCCGCCGCTACAGTTGTAGTCCAAAGACCATTCTTATTAACCTTTGCTGACTTAGTTATATTTTTAGTCTCAAAGATATGACCCGAAGCCTTGTAAACCTGCTCTCTTTCTTTCCAAGCTATATCAGGATCAAAATCAATTCCAAGAGTTGTTGCTAACATTGTAGCTGCAAGATCCTCCGCATACTCCCCAGCCTCATTTTCTTTTTCCCCAAATGAATGATGCTCCGAAAGATATCCATACCTACTTTCCTCTTTAGGTATAGCTAAACCAACAGAAGATGCCATTAAACGATCTGGTTCATTACTCTCAGATCTAGACATGACACAGAAAGTCACCTCTCCCGGATGAAGATACTTCACTCCCTCATTTTTAGAAATTATCTTACAACCCGGAGGGAATATTGAAGATACGCAGACTAAATTACACTTTTCTATCTTCGCTCCTCTTAAAGCTAACTCAAAGCTAGCTAACTTATCTTTATGTACACCTACTCCTTTTGTTAAAAAAACTTTTTTGGGAACCATTTTTTTGACAATTTATTTTTTAAATTACTTTTAACAATCTATCCTTATTTTTTTAATTATACAACTAAGCTATTTATTCACATTATTTTTAATCATTTGTGCAAACTCTTTAACATTTTCCAGGTCTTTCTCATTAGGCCTTCCTTTATTTATACCTCCTATAATTTTTAAAATACTGTAATTATCATAACCTAAACAGTTAAAATCCCCTATTATTTCAAATTTCTTTTCTTCCAAGATCTTTCTAAATTTATCATGAGAACGGTTAAAAATATTATTTCCTTTCATACCACTTGTAGAAAAAAAGAAAACTTTTTTACCCTTCATTATCGGTAAACTACTAACCAAATCTAATAACCCTTTATGAAAATTAGTTAAATATATACCGGAACCAAATCCCACTACATCAGGCATCTCTATTTCTTTCTTATCTATTTCAAATAATTTAAATATATCTGCTTCCAAAATAGAACCGATCTCCTTAGCTATCTTTTCTGTATTACCGTAATACATTGAAGCATAAATAATAGTTATTTTCATATTAAATTTGATTTTATTTATTTTGATTTTATTCTATTTTAACATTCTTTAAAAAAGATCCACTATTTCTAAACCTTATTTTTTTAATTAGATCTTCTTTTTCCAAATTATTCCGGGATACCCATCATCTGGTTCAATGATAGTATCGTATTTAATAAATTTTAATTTCTCATAAAATCTCCAAGAACTATTATGAGTTTCCGGACTGTAACATAATATTTCTGTAAAATTTGATTTTTTTGCTTCTTCAATTACCTTCTGTACTAAAAGATACCCAATACCTCTTTTTCTATATTTAGAAGCTATAATATAAAGTTCAACCGGTTTATCTGTTTCGATATAATTACTAAGATAATTAAATATTTTTCTAAAACCGGAAATACCCACAATTTCATCTTTTTCTTGGGCTACATAAAAATTACAATAGTATGAATCCAACTCTTTTATTAACTCATCTAAAAAATCTTCGTCATTCCAATATAAAGTAAAAATATTTTTTACTTCACTTTTATCTTTTTTATCATATTTTCTTATTTCCATAATTACTGATCATAATAACCTTTATTAAAAAATTTAAAAAACAAAACGCTGCTGACCTTAAAGATCAAACAGCGTTTAGAACCTCACCAAAGAACACTTTCGCAGTCTTGTCACTTAAATCCTCCCAATAATTCTTGATGCTCTTCATCCTTTTGACAGATCAGACGAAGACCTGAATGATTCAGTCTGGAAAGACCCCAAGAGATTCGATCAGAACTCAATGACAGAACACCATCTACAGAATAAACCTCTCTAACATAAAGTTTTGGAGGTCTTCCCTTTAAGCAAGCTGATGTTCCGGTAACGATATACATATCGTCATTTCCATCAAGTAAAAGATCTCCTCTGGTTAGATCTGCCCAGTCATCAAAAACCAAACCTTCGATCAGATCTTTTCTGGTTCTAGGATCCATGGTCCATGATTGGTCATAATAGATAAAACTTACAAAAAGAATTACCATTAAAACCAAAAAAATTCCACGGACCATAATCTCTGCAACCTTTTTCTGGATCATGACCAATCCTCCTTTTTACAAAAACCGGTTCACTAAATCCACTTTGACCAACCTGACTGCTATTTCTCTATTTTAATAACACAAATTCTAATTTTAGTCAAAATTAGAATTATTTTAAACCCCAAAAAATCTATATTTTAAGAAATTTTTATTTTGGGGAAGTCTGACTTCCCCAAAAACTTACCACTCTACCACTCTTATCTTAATTCCAAAAAATCCTGTTCTGGGGAAGTCTGACTTCCCCAGAACCCTACTACTTAAATATAAAGTCGCTAAATCATTAGAATTGATTAAAAAAAAACTTGGGGAAGTCTGACTTCCCCAAGTTTTTTTTATTGAACAAGAGATCTTTTTATTTTTTTTATTATTTTTGATGACCTACCGGCATTATATAAACAGGTACTTCATCTTGTGATAACTGTAATAGATCATGTACTTTATCATCATCAAAAGCTCCAACTGCCACCGTACCTAATCCTAAACTCTCAGACTGTAAATAAATATTTTGAGCAACATGACCTACTTCTATATGAACATAGCGCTCTCCTCTTTTACCATAACGCTCAGTTGTTCTCTCATACACAGCAGTTAAAATTAAATTTATTGGAGCTTCTGCAATAAATGTTTGATTCAAAGCTACTTGACTTAATTTTTCACTAATATCTTCATCAGAAATTCTTTTAATACTATGACTATCAGGTTTATATTTATAAACTCCAGAAAGTAAATCATCAGTTTCTTCTCTTACTGTTATATAAACTGTTAAAGGATAAGTAGCTCCAGCTGATGGTGCTGAACGATAACCACCATCATCTGTTATACCTTGAGCAGACCATAAAACCTGTCCTAATTTATCCAAGTCAACCGGTTTGTCCAAATAGTTTCTTATACTTCGTCTGGATTCAATAGCTTCTTCAATTGACATCTGTCCTTCTTTTTGTGTTTCCGGTAATTTAATGATCTGATTTAAATCACTTTTATCATTGGTCATGGAATCTAAATTATTATTTAATAAAATATAACTGACTAAAAAAATCAGCAAACCGATCACTAAAAATGCTAAAAGATATTTTCGTTGGAATACCATGAATATATTTTAACTAATAAACCTTCGGTATGACAAATATCATTAAAGTACAATAGCTATTATGCTTTTAAAAACTAATTAGAGTTTATGCTTATTTAATTCAGTTAAAACTTCAGAAAGAGGAACTGTGGCCAAACAACAGTACTTATCGGCAGCACCATAATAGATAAATAAAGTGTTTTTTAATATAAAAGCACCAGTTGGAAAAACAACATTTTCCACATCTCCTTTTTTCTCATACCATTCTTCAGGTTCTAAAATATCATAAGGTAACTGAGCTATTAACTTAGAAGGATCATTTAAATCCAACAGAGCCATTTTAGCAGTATAAGCTCTTTGACGTTTTTTTCCATTAAGAGTTTTATCTTCAACATGATGATATATCAATAACCAACCGGCCTCAGTTTTGATAGGGGGAGCACCAGCACCAATTCTATGATCATGCTCGTGGGTAGGTTTTAATACCAACTGATGATCGTTCCAATTTAATAGATCATCAGAATATGAAATCCAAATACTAGGAAGTTTCGGTAATTCTTTAACAGTTCCCGGCATCGGAATATCTATTTCAGAAGATAAGGGATTTTCAAACCATCTCTGACACCATCGTTGAGGTCTATGTAAAAGAACAAATCTACCATTTATCTTTTCAGGAAAAAGTACAGCATTTTTATCATCTACCCTAGAAAGTGATATCGGTCCAAGTCTATCAAAATGTCGTAAATCTTTACTAACCGCCAAACCAACGGAAGCTTCAAGTGGGACCTCACGAAAAATAACCGGTGACCCATCTTGTAAAATACGTTCTGAAATAGCAGTATAAGTTAAATAAAAACTATCTTCTATTTTGGTTAATCTAGGATCCTCCACTGCCCATCTTTCAAAATCTGCACCCGGCTCAAATACAGGTTTATCAGATTCTCTCTGAAAATTTACCCCGTCAGAACTACTGGCTAAACCCAAACGAGATATATAATACTTATACTCACCAATTGCTCTGTAGAGCAAATAACACTTATTATTATGCCAAACAGCAGCAGGATTAAAAACTGATTGATCTTCCCAATCATTATCAGCACTAGCTTCTAAAATTGGGTTGCTGGGATTTCGTTTCAAAAACATGACATACTTAACTAACCTGAAATAATTATTATTAAATATTTTTAAATTATATAAAAAAACTATTATTTTTTAAATATCTTTAACCATATAAGTTCCTTCTAAATTGTAACCTAATTTGTTTTTGTAATATTCTCTAACTCCAACTCCTGAAATAACAGCCATCTTTTTATAACCAGCTTTTTTAGCAATACTCTCAGCTTCATTCATAAGACGTATTCCTAATCCCATATGTTGACTTTGGTCACCTCTCTCTTTAATTCCCACCAACTGACCATAGGTATGAAGTTCACGAATAATAGAAGCTCCTTTTAGAACCTCCAAATTTCCTGAAAAATTATCAGTAATATTTTTATTTGGTAATCTTAATCTACAAAAAGCCGCACATTTATTTTTAGTTTTATGTTCAAAACTTAAAAAAATCTCTTTACCGGTTAAAGTTTTATACTCTAAACATCTTAACTCATAATCATTAAGAAGTATCTTTTCATTTCTTATTTCACGACAACGTATACACTCACAGTGCCAACTGTTCTTTTTTTGATCCTGTTCAATAAACTGCCTAAGATTAGATATCTTACTACCAGCTACAATATATTCTGTAGGAATATCTCTAATTACCCTTATAATACGTACATACTTTGGTACCTTTTTTTTAACATTACGTAAAACATAAATCAGATCATCATCATTATAGGGTATAAAATCTCCTTTTTTCCAAATTAAATATAAAGGACTGTTTTTTAAAACTACACAAGGATATATTTTTAACATATCTGGTTGATACTCCTTACCATTAAAAAGGTCACTAAACATCTTAATATCCATTTCCGGTGTACTAAGAGGTAAATTAGGCATCATATGATAAACCACCTTAAAACCGGCATTTTTCATAAGTTCAGTTACTTCAATTACATTTTTTATATCAATATTACGCCTGTTGTAAGTTAAGACCTTTTCATTGAGGTGTTGAACACCTATTTCTATTTTAGTTACTCCTAGCCAACGTAACCGATTAATTTCTTCTTCATTAATAAAATCCGGTCTAGTTTCTATAGATAAACCAATGATCCTAGAATCTGCTGTTTCGTTTTCCACTTGTAATTCTTCCAAGGTTTTTTTTCTATTTTTACCTTTATTTTCTTTTCCAAATTCATTTGCCGCTCTAAATATTTCAGAAATAAACTCTTCCTGATAATCTTTATCATAAAAACTCCAAGTTCCACCTATAACAATAACTTCTAATTTATCTATCGGATGACCGTTAGCTACCAACGCTCTCATTCTATTTTTTACCTGAGTATATGGACTAAAGTTATTTGCCAAAGCCCTAGCTGCGGCCGGTTCCTTAGATAAATAACTCTTGGGCATTTTCTTTTCATCCGGACAGTAAATACATTCTCCCGGACACTGATAAGGTTTTGTAAGAAGTGAAACAACTGCCACTCCGGAATTACTTCTAACTTTCATCTTTCTTAATACCTGTTCAACCTCTTTGAGTGGTTTTTGTTCTCCTTTTTCTACCAAACTCTTGTAAAAAGCAAGAATCTCTGCATTTGTAGGCATTCTATTTTCACTAATAGCTTTCTGTCCCACATGCTCCAAATCAGGTCCGTAATCCTTAGCACACTGTTTTCTAATAACAAGAAAATCCTTCCGGTGTTTTTTATCACTCATTATTAAACATTTAAGTTTTTCTAATTTTTCTTCTGTTGTAATATCATTAAATAACATAGTTAAAACAGTATTTAGAATTCTATGATAGTATGATTATGTGAAAAAAGAAACCTCTCAAAAACTTCTTAAATTATCACAAAAAGAATACGATCAATATGCATCGGAATTTTCTACTTCACGTAAATTTTTTTGGTCTGAACTGGAATTTATTAAAAAGTACGTTAAAAAAAATGACAAAGTACTTGATATTGGTTGTGGTAATGGTCGTCTTTCCGACATATTAATAGATAAAAACATCCAATATACCGGAATAGACTTTTCGAAAGAATTAATTAATATTGCTAAAAAAGAAAGAAAAAATAACGGTAACTTCATCCAAGCTAATGCTTTATCACTTCCTTTTAAAGATAACTCTTTTGATGTGATATTTTCCATAGCCGTACTTCATCATATACCATCAAAAGAAAACCGTTTACTTTTTATCTCAGAAGTAAATCGAGTATTGAAACCCGAAGGAATTTTTATAGTCACTACCTGGAATACTCTAAACTGGAAATTTGCTAAAAAACATTTAATATATTTTTTAAAAAAAATATTCGGTTACTCAAAACTAGATTTTGGTGACATAATTCTTACTTTTGGAAAAAACAAAAGAAAACGTTACATACATTCATTAACCAAAAAAGAACTTAAAAAAATAATTACAAAAAACAATTTTGTTGACATCTCTATTAAAAAAATAAAGAGAAAAAGCGGGCATTCTAATTTTATCTCAATTTCAAAAAAAACCCACTAATAAAACTTAAATTTGCTAATATTTAAATCTTATTAACAATAAGAAAATAGATTTAATTTTTAAAAAGAACCATAATAGTTATCAACAAACTATATTTTGCTTACTTTAAAAGTTAAATATAAAATAAAGTACTTATTACTCTAAAAAATAATATGAGCAAAAAATTTACCAAAGAAGAAAAAGAAAAAATAGAAGAGGAAGAACGTCTCCGTTTTGAAACCCGTTCAAAATTAGAGGAATCAAAGTCAGATAATGAATTCTCCTTTTTAACCACGTTACTTTTATGTTTATTTTTAGGTCCATTGGGTGCACATCGTTTTTATGTTGGTAAAACCATAACCGGTACTACCATTATGGTTTTAAGTCTTACTTTTTTTGGACTACTGGTCTCTATTCCTTGGACCTTATTAGATCTTATCTTGATAATCTCTCAAAGATTTTCTGATCACAAAGGAAGATTTGTTAAAAGATAAAAACATTTCTTAAATTTTAAGATCTGGTATTTTAATACATTAATCCAAACTATAATTTGGATTAATTCTAATGGCATAGATACCATGTTTTTTTATTCTTTTTTCATATTCATTATTCTCAATACTATGATAACTTTTTATACCACCTTCTATATCTAAACCGCTGGATAAAACATTTTCAACACCTTCATTTTCTAACATCACTCTAACATCAGGATATTTAATAACCGAATCTACTAAACAGTTCATTTTCTTACCTGTAACTGTATTAATAAAAGTTATCACATCTCCATGTTTCATCTTTTGATATCTATCATCATTTTTATCTTTAGGCGTTCGACCTTCTATCTTTTTAGTACCAATTTTAATGGCTTGAAACGGTCGATCGTTTAATTTAAGTTCGTAATTCATTTTAAATTAATTATTAAAAATTTAGAGTAATTAACTTGGGTTGTTTTTAAATACATAACTGTTATTATATTAATAACAGTTAATCTAGTAAAATTTTAAAAAATAAAATTTATATATGAAAAAAAATACTATTATTTTGATCATTTTAGTGATGATAATTATTTTATTATCTTTTTTCATTACCAATCACCTAGAAGACTCTACTAAAGAACCGGTTGAATTAAAAGATCCTGAAGAATTAAAAGAACTTTCTTACTCAGCTAAAGATTTCTCTTTCGATATTTTTTCCAGCTTAGCTGAAAACGAAGAAAATATCTTCATCTCCCCATACAGTATTCACACTGCTCTAACAATGGCCTACCGAGGTGCCGGATCAGAAACCGCCGAGGAAATGGCCGAGGTTTTGGGACTTAGCAATATGCAACTCAAAGCTCTGATGGATAGCTCTTTGGGCTTAAAGCAGTACCTGGAACACTTCTCGGAGCAAAACGAAGTAGCTATAGCCAACGCTTTATTTTTAAGAAACGACATCCCTTTCCGTAACTCTTACAAAACTGACGCTAAAAAATACTTTGAAGGCGAGATCGATTCTTTACCGGATGCCGGTGAACCGGTAAATGATTGGGTTTTTAAAAATACTCAAGAAAAAATAGATCAGATCATTGATCCCGGACCTATAGACCCGAATGTTATTGCCTATTTAGTTAATGCCATCTACTTTAAAGGCATTTGGGCTGAAGAGTTCGATCAAGATCTAACTGAAAATAGACCATTTTACGGTACCGGTGGTGAAGTAGAAATTGAAATGATGGAAAACGAATCAGACTATCGGTTTGCAGTCTCTGAAAACTTGAAATCACTAACCATAAAATACCAAGACGGTGACTATCTAATGCACGTCTTTATGCCTACCGACGAACAACCTCTCTCTGAACTCTATCAAAATTTAGACAGAGAAACCTTTGAATCAATGAAACCCACTAACCAAGAAAATATAACTTTGCGGTTCCCTAAATTTACTCTAGAAGATGAGCTGGGACTGGTAGAGACCTTGGAAGCAATGGGTATAAAAACCGCTTTTAACGAGAACCTAGCAGACTTTTCCGAAATGGTCGACCTGGAAGAACTTGGATTTAACGTCTTCATCTCCGATGTACTTCATGCTTCATTCATAGAAGTAGACGAAAAGGGTACCGAAGTGGCTGCCGCCACCGCGGTTGAAATGAAAATGGAATCAGCACCAATGCCAGGTTCGGTAGTAGAATTTAATAAACCATTCCTTTTTATAATAGAAGAACCGAAAACCGAAACCATTCTTTTTATGGGACATTTGGTTGATCCTAATTAAAGTTATTCTAAAAATAACTTTACTCTAGAAATTCTTCAGCTTTATTAAAAAGATAACCGATTCTACTTTGGTGTGTTTTTAATCCCTCACCTCACAGCTTATAGAACAGGACTCTATAAACTCCATTTCTAAAAATATTTCACAAATACTAATCTCCACTACATCTACCTATGACTTTTTAACAACTTTACTGTTATTATCTTTTTTTGAGACAAAATCTAATTAAACATCAACAGATCCATTACGGACATAACTTATCTGCCGGCTGCCAAAACTCCTGATCCGGACGTCTACAAAAATTTCTTTCACCAACCCAAACCAATATCCAATTATCATTTTCTGAAACTATAAAATCATATCTCTTTTCATTACCGCCTATTGAATCATCTGGAAAATTCATTGAACGAATATAGACAGAAATACCTTCTTTTGCAGACTCTGCATCGGGGTGATCTTTAATTGGATACTCAACTACCACATCTTCACTTAATAAATGTAGCGATACAAAATACTGAAACATCGTCTCAGAATATGCATCAAGTTCACTTTGAGGAGGCACTTGATCTTCCAATATACTTTTTACAAAATCTATAGGACTTTCTCCTTGATGAATTTCAGTATCCAACTCCACAAGTCTAGTTTCTTCTCCAACCTCTATCTCGTATGGAAGTTGAGCATACTTTTCACGAGATTTTTTCTCTATAGATTCACGATCTAACACTACCCCACGATCTCTTACTGTTATTTCATAAGGTAATCTATTAAGTTCCTCTTTTACTACGGTTAAATCAAAATCATTATCTAAATCAGCATGATCTTTTGAAACACCAATTCCAAAAATTCCAATAATAACCAATACTATTAACACAATAAATGTTCCTATAATAATTTTAGTATTCATATCATAAATATATTTACTTAATAATTGATAAAAAAGATATTTTATTACCTTTTTATTAAAAACCTAAAAGAAACTATTATGTAATACCCTAATTATAATAAATTTATTTTAATTTTCTCATTTTTTCTAAAAGATACTCATACTCTTTTATTAAAGGATGTTCCCAAGTTTCTTTAAGCATTTTCAAAACTTCATCTTCAAACCAAATTTTATCTTTCTTACCACGATTAAATATCTTCCATATTTCCGCCCCCTCCTTATTATATGAAACTAATAAACTTTCAAGGTTATGGATCTTATCTGCAACACAAACCGCCTTAGCTTCTATTGAACCATTACGTACTGTTTTAACATATTTATTTTTCTTCTCTTTCCAAGATAAAGAATCATCATTAGAAACAGACCTAACAATATTTACAACCTCGGAATTCAGTTCTTTTTCCAAATCTTCTTCCGGAAAATCTGTATCTTCCAAAACATCATGTACCAAAGCTGCTGCAATTGTATTATCGGAAAAATCAAACCTAACCAATTTAAAAGCAACCATAAAAGGATGTACAATATAAGGTGAATTGTCTCCTTTCCTTTTATGATCCCTATGAGCAATTACAGCTATTCTTGCTGCTTTTTCTATAACTTCACTTTCATATAAATCTGCAAGCATTTTTTTATTATAACAAATTTTAAATATTTTCATTAAAAATCAAAAGTTTTTTAATACCAACAAAAAACTTTATATTTTAACCTAAAATATAGATGATATTCCAAATAATTTTTATAAATAAAAAAACCCGGCATCCATAACAGAACACCGGGCAGAAGATCACGTTACAACTTGAGATTGGTAAAGTAGGTCTATCACCTCTTGCGGATCGAAAAATTCGGTTTCCATTACTACGTAAAAACCATCAACCCATGATGATTTCCAGTAGCTTCCCAGAGATAATCGAATATCTTTCTCAATAGCGAAAGACTCTAATAAGATCGGAAACCTTATTCTGACTTGATTCGTTGTACAATCGAAGTTAAAGACATCAATCGGAACCTGCCACCGGTTAGGTATTTGGACCGACCAATGTTCTGATAGAGAAACAGACCCCTTACTAACTCCGACTGCCAGTAACTTTGCCTCCATTTTAATTTTTTCTCCTTTTGTTGTTGTGATCTCTTTAGATTACCGAAAAAATATTTCTCGGCTATTTTGTGCATCTCTTTAAAATATATATGAATATGATTTTTATGTCAAAAAAAGTTAAATTACTAATCAATAGCCAAAACAGTTCCATCATCAATCTTAATTATCCGATCAGCATAACTAAGTTGATTTTTTTCATGAGTAGCTAAAACAATAGTGATCCCTCTTTGATTCATCTCTGATATCAGCTCAATTATCTCTTCAGATCGCTTAGAATCAAGATTAGCGGTCGGTTCATCAGCAAAAAGAATTTTGGGCTGATTAGCTACTGCACGAGCAATAGAAACCCTTTGACTTTCACCTCCGGAAAGCTGAGAAGGTAAGTTATTTAACTGTTTATCTAACCCGATCTGAGTCAAGATATCTATTGATTCAGTTTTTATCTTACTCCAATCTGATCTTCTTTCCATGAGTGGTAACATAACATTTTCCAAAGCAGTTAACTCTGGTAATAACGCATAACTTTGAAAAACAAAACCAAAATTATTCAATCGGCACTTAGCATCTTTTTTATCAGAAAAAGCCCCGGTATCACAGTTTTGAAAAACCACTCTACCTTCAGTCGGTCGATCCAATAAACTGAGAATATAAAGTAAAGTACTTTTACCTGAACCTGAAGGACCGGTTATGGCCAAAAACTCACCTTCTTTAATTTGCAAGTTAACCTGCTTTAAAACCGATGTCTCCTTGGAACCATTAGTATAAATTTTAGATATATTTTCAGCTGTTAAAATTATTTTTTTACTCATCTTCCTAAAATTGAATCTATTGTATTCCTTTTAGTAACTAAATAAGCCGGAATATATCCCGCTATTAAACTGGAAACTAAAAGAATAACTATACGACCTATAGTACCAAACCAAGAAACTTTCAAAATTCCATCACTAAAAGGAAAATCAATTGGATTATCAGCAAAATAGGGTACCAAACCAAGATAGATGATAAATAATCCGATCATAACGGCTATAACTGTATAAAAAGCTGATTGTAGAACATAAGAACACTTAATTGTTCCACTATCCAGACCTATTCCTTTTAATATACCTATATATCTCTCACGTAATATTGCATTAATAAAAAAAACTATAAATAAAGTAACTGAAGCGACCATTAAACCAATAACTCCAATAAATGATCCTAATAAACTAAAAGTACTGGAAAGATCATCAAAAAACTGACCCTGACTCTCTTCCCAAGTTTCAACCTGAGCCTCAAAACGATCATTCCATTGATCTAAATACTGTTGAACTAAAAATATTGATGCAGGTTGAACCTTCAGAGAGATTTCATTAGATTCTCGCAAAGTAGTACCTGTAAAAAAACTAAACTCTCGCTTATCCATAAAAACTCTGTTGTTAATTTCAGAGATCTTAGCCTCCAATATACCACCCACTATATACTCCTTAGATTTATCACCGATAGTTAATTTTAACCGACTACCCACTTCAACTTCCTTTAAAGTTTGATCCCCAATAGCTGACTGATACTGATCTAATAATCCACTTCCAATTAAAATCTCTCTACGAGACATATCCCTATCTGAATATCTACCTTCTACTAAAAAATCTGAAAGACCAGTTACTTGGTCTTCGTTTAACATATCAATGCCAACTAGTTGAGCATTAATAACATTGCCTTTGACATTACTTCGTTGTGGTTCTCTAAGATCTTTTTCCAATCGTACATTAGATACTCTCCGGACAGTATAAAATAACACCTCGGGTTGCTCTCTGATCCTGTCAACCAGTTCATTAGTCCTGATGATGTTTATTTTACCTTCAGCAGGAGTAATGATAATATCACCGGAATAACCATCTCTAAGTTCTTGACTAGCCCCAGCTACTAAACCATCTAAAATCCCACTGACAAATACCAGATTTAAAAAAGTAGCTGTCATTATAAAAATTATCAAAAAATTAACCCAACCATTTGAATTTTTGATCTGTCTAGAGGCTAAAAATATACCGATTTTAAATCGTCTAATCATAAAAGTAATTGAACTTTATTTTACCTTAATACAAAAAGATAACCAACAGTTTAAAAAAGATGATCAAAAAATTATAAGTTCAATTAAATTATTGATATAAGATATTAATAAAATAAAAGAAAGTGCTCCAACGGAAATTGGAATGGCTTTTATAGTTAATGAGAAAAAATAGAATTAGATGTAAGATATGAAGGGTTTGTATTTTAAGGCAACAAAATCATTCATACTTCAAGCAAAACCGGTAAAGTCCAAGAAAAATATCTTTTAAATTTTGTAAAAACAGTGACTATTCAAAAGTTCTTTTTTTAAGATCGTTAATTAAAAAATTATAAAGAAACTTTAAACCACTGTCTTTTACCTACTTTTAAAATTACACCATCTTTAGGGATACTAACTTTAAGATCTTTATCCGCCAAAACCTCTCCATCTAACTTTACAGCACCCTGACCTATCAATCGATTTATCTCACTATTACTAATACTTTCCCCCAAACATTCCTTTAAAATATCAAAAAGAGTAATATTTTCTTTTTCAACCTTAACTTCAGGTAGATCTTCATCAACTACATTCTTTTTTTGAACCAACTCTATAAATTTTTCTTTAGCTTTTTTAGCCTCCTTTTCTCCATGAAATATCTTTGTAACCTCAAATGCAGCTTTCATTTTAGCATCACGAGGACTATCAGATTTTAATATCTCATCTATCTCTTCTAAAGTTATTCTGGTGTTATTTATTAATATGATCTCTGTCATTTCATCCGATTGTTTCATTACACCTCCAAACATGTCAAAAGGAGTAGAATTCAGAAAAACACCGGTGCCCTTACTTTTTGACATTAACTCTCCAGTTTTAGGGTTTTCCATTAAATTAACGGTAACAACAAACTTTTCCTTTCCCTTAATTTTATTCAAAAGAGTTCTCCCTACCAATGCATTAAAAGTTTGATCGGTACCACATAATTCTACATCAACATCTAAATAAACGCTGTCATATCCTTGCATTAAAGGATACATAAATTCATGAAGATGAATGGGTTTTTCTTCTTTCATCCTCCTTACAAACATATCTCTCTCCAACATATGTTGAACGGTTACTTTAGAAGCCAAATTGACCACATCTTCCATGGTAAGTGTTGATAGCCAATCAGCATTAAAAACTATTCTGGGAGGATTATTTTTGTCATCAAAGTTCATAAGTGGTTTAATTTGCTTAAACCACTCTTTAACATTTTCCCTAACCTCATCTCCGGAAAGTTGTTTTCTAGCACTCATTCTATCACTCGGATCTCCAATACGAGCTGTAAAATCACCAAAAAGCAATATTACTTCGTGTCCTAAAGATCTAAATTCCTCAAGAAGCATAAAGTTCTTTGCGTGAGACAGATGAAGTGCTGTTGATGTAGGATCAGCTCCTATGTACATCTTCATAGGCTCTGTACTTAAAAGTCGTTCTCTAAAAAATTCTTTGTCGGGGATTACGTTAGTTATAATTCCTCTATTTAATATATCATCTACTTTCTTTTTTCTTTTTTCCATAAAAATAATTTAACAGATAAATCTTTAACTCTATTAATAATGTATTAAAAAAACATAAACATCAAGTTCACCACTCATCATTTCAACTTCACGACCTCTACCTTCCGGAACAAAGTATTTACTTATTCCCATATCTATTGAATAACCATCTATAAAGGGTGACCTTTCTCCAACTGTAGCCCTTAAAAAAAACTGATCTTTAGGTATATCTAAAGAAATTTTAGATAATGAAGCAATATTTTTTTGATCTCTTTCCAAAACAAGATATAAATCATCTCCGGTTTCAAGATCATTTTCAATAATAAAATCTTGTAATTTTGAATTATTTTCTATTTTGTAAGACAGAATTACATAATCACCACGCAAAAAATCCCTAGGATCAACTGGTTGAGTTTCTAAAAAAACTTCTTCACCGGAAAATAAAGTATACTCGTTTAAAAATATCAATATTCCGAAAAAAATTAATAAAAATCCTAAAAAAATCCAAAGTACTTTTTTATTTATCTTTTTATTTTCCATATTTATTATTAATTTCCACTATCAGATTCAACATCCAAAGACTCTTTATAAGAAACTAAAGAGCTATTTTCTTTTTTATATTTAATTAACTTAATATAACCCCAAACCATTGCTATTAATATGATCCCAAAACTTAAGAAAAATATACCTGTTTGCATATAATCCCAAAACCAAGCAAAATATCTAGCAACAATATACATCCCTAACCAAAAAAAGGTTGTATGGTGAAGTGAAACCATATAATTTTTATTGGTATACCACATAACAAAAAAGACCGCCCCCAAAAAAAGAATGTTTTGAATCACTTCAGCTCCCACTATTTCACCCAAAAGAAACAGATCTTCCCTTAAACCAAGAGTTCCAATAAATAAAAAGAGAAATAAAAGCTTAAGTGAAATAACTGAAACAGTACTTAAAACAACATTATATAACATCTTTCCAAAAAGTATTTTATTAATCATCCAACTAAACAGTAAAACCATTAACGGAAGTAAATGAAAAACCTGGATCATAACCCTGGTTTTTTCTCTCCAATCCCAAACACTTGATTCCTGTATAAAATAGAAAACTGATAAATAAAAAAGTACTACTGATATAGCAGACAAAGCTTTAAATTTAAAAATAAAAGTAAGAGGTAGAGAAAGAAAAAACCATAAAATAAGTAAACTTCCAAAAGAACTATCAATATTATACAACTGCCCATAAAGACCTATTGAAGCACCTATTAACAAACTACCCAATACAATAAAAGAATTTCCTATTTTAGAATAAATAGGTTTAACGTAACTTAAATAATAACCGGCACTAATAGATAAAACCGGCATTGAAAGTATCATAAATAACTTAAAACTTTTAGGAAAATAATACCAATTGGCAGAAATTATGAGGATGATACCTAAACCTATAAATATAGCCCCTATAATTGCAAGGATTCTGAAAAAACTTTCTGTTGTTGTTTTACTTTGAACCTCATTAAGTATAGCTACCTTTTGCGAAGGGGTTATTATTTCCTTTTCAACCCAACGATCTGTGTACTTCTTTAATTTTTTCCTAAAAAGCATAATAGTATACTAGAGTTTGTAAAATCTAAATTTTTAATTAAAATAAATTTAAGCATATTTTAATAAAAAATTTCTTTACTTTTTATTAAAATACACTACTTATATATTATACAAAAATATGAAAAATAACATAGAAATAGAATTACGTTCAGTATTCAATAAAAAGAAATACAATGAGATAAAAAAATTCTTAAAAGAAAAAGCAAAGGATCTTGGAGCTGATAACAAAGATGTGTATTTCTTTATAATGCCAGACAAACTTTCAAAAGTAGTTAACAATATATCAAAAGGAGACGCCAAAATCGTCACCAAACTCAACAAGATCGGACAAGGAGACTTATTTAAAGAGATCGAAGTTACTATTAATAAAAAAGATTTCGAGAAAGCAGTGAAGTTATTCAAATCACTTGATCTAACCAACAACGTCATGCATTCTTTCCAACAACGCCATAACTATCTATATAAAGAGGTTGAATTAGCACTCAAATACAGTGAAGTTTGGGGTTATCACCTTGAAATGGAAATAGTTATTAATGGTCTAAAAAAAGAAAAAGAAGCCAAAAAAAAGCTGTGTTCTGTAGCCAAAGAATTAAATGTTCAAATAATGACAGACGAAGAACTAACAAAATTTACTCAAAAAGCAGAAAGAAAATACAAACAAAAAAATTAATTTCCTGCCAACTGCCCACATGCACTTTCAATATCAGCGCCAAAACTATGCCTTCTGGTTACTTTAACCCCTTTCCTTTCCAAAAATTCCTTAAACTCCTCTATTCTCTTTACTGAAGACTGTTTAAACGAACCGGTTGGGTTATATGATATTAAATTTACTACATAGAGTCGGTCTTTCATTATTTCTGCTAACTCTTTAGCATGTACACCGGAATCATTCACTCCTTCCAATAACATATATTCAAACATTACTTGCCTATTTGTTTTCTTGGTATATTGAATAACCGCTTCCATTAAACTTTCTATAGGATATTTACGATTTATAGGCATCAACTTAGAGCGTGTTTTATTGTCCGGTGCATGAAGTGAAATAGCTAAATTAACCTGAAGACCTTCTTTGCTTAACTTTTCTATTCCTTCAACCACTCCTGCAGTTGAAATAGAAAAATTCCTGGCACCCAAACCAAACCCCTCTTCATCATTTAATATTCTTATAACACTGATCACATTATCATAATTCAAAAAAGGTTCTCCCATTCCCATAAAAACAATGTTAGTAACTCTCTCCTTTTTTTTCTTTAAAAGCCGAGCAAACAACAGAACCTGTATGATCATCTCCCAAGAAGAAAGGTTCCTTTTAAATCCCATCATACCGGTTGCACAAAAAGAACAGTTTAAGGCACATCCCACTTGAGATGAAACACATACAGTATTTCTACCGTCTTCATGTTTCATTAAAACTGTCTCAACATTCAAACCATCAAATAACTCCACAACTACTTTAATAGTATCTTTCTGTTTAGAAATTATAATTTCAGCATCTATATTTATAGGAAAATCTTTTTCTAATTCATCTATAATACTTTTTGGTAAGACTGTAGATCCCCTCCAATTGCTTACAAGTTCTTTATATAAATGTTTCTTGGCTTGTTTTAATCGAAATTTCGGATATTTAGCTACTATATTTTCAAATCTATCTATATCCATAATAAAGATTGTATTCTTTAAAATTTAAATACACAATCAAACATAAAGATGTTAAGATAAATACATGAAGAGTTTTATAGAAAT
>CAZLGQ010000002.1:0-45588 GCA_964559575.1 uncultured Candidatus Saccharibacteria bacterium
CATCCACTATGATACAAGATATTGCCAGTCTTATTCTTTTAGCGGTCTTTTTGCAGTTCATATCTCCGGACACAGCTGTCTCTTTGCCGATATTAGTAATAGTAATGTTTATAATTTTCTCTTTGGGAGTTATAGCGAAAAAATATGTTAAGGTTTTTAGGCAGTGGCTAGCAAAGTTACGTAAAAAGAAAGCCGGAACTCATTCTTTGTTTGAGCAAGAGTTAACTTTAGTAGTTGCGATTTTAATAGGAGCAGCAATACTGTTTGAGTTTTTTCAACTTGAAACCATTGTAGGTGCTTTTTTTGCCGGTTTAATATTAGCTGAAATAACCAGAAGTAAAATTTTGGAAAATAAAATACATATTTTAGGTTACGGTGTTTTTATTCCTGTTTTTTTTGTAACTATTGGAGGTTGGACTAATATTGGTCTTTTGGTTGAGGAATCCAGAACAGTTATTCTTTTGGTGTTAGCTATTCTTTTGGGTTCTTCTTTAATGAAGTTCTTTTCCGGTTGGGTTTCAGCTAGGTTGCTTGGTTTTTCAAATTATAAAAGTATTTTAGTGGGAATAACTAGTGTTCCTCAGCTTATAACTACATTAGCGGTTATTTTAGTTGGTCAACGTTTGGAAATCCTACCCTCTGAATTGGTTACTGCAGTTATTGTTTTGAGTATATTTACAACTTTAATAGGTCCTCTCGTTACTACTCATCTTTTAAGGAGTAAACCGGACAGTGCTTTAAGATAGTGTTTATTTGTTATTTTTATGATCTATTAAAATTTAATAAGCTTTTTTAAAGCTGTAGTTAGTTTGTTGACGTAGAATATTAACTTTCTTATTATTAATCAGTAATTATTATGTTAAAGATAGAAGACCTTCATGTTAAAGCCGAAAGCACGAAAATATTAAAAGGTTTTAATATAAAAATTAAACCCGGAGAGATCCATGTTCTTTTTGGACCCAATGGTTCCGGAAAAAGTTCTCTTTGTAATGTTCTTATGGGACACCCTGACTATTCTGTAGAAAAAGGTAAAATGGAATTTAATAATAAGGACCTTATGAAATTATCTACAGAAGAGAGATCTCAAGAAGGTCTGTTTTTAGGATCTCAACAACCACGTGAAATACCGGGAGTTAGCTTGGCTCAAGTAATGAAAGCTGCAATAAAATCTCGTAAAAACAAAGAAGGTGATCAGTTAGAACTCTTCAATTTAGCCAATGAACTTCGTGACCAGCTGAAAACTTTTGATATGGAAGAGGCTTTTTTAAAGCGATCTTTAAACGAAGGAGCTTCAGGTGGAGAGAAAAAACGCTTAGAGATGATACAGTTAAGGGTTTTAAAACCTAAATTGGCTATTTTGGATGAAATAGATTCCGGGTTGGATATAGATGCTATTAGGCAGATAGCTGAAACTATTAAAAAAACAGCCACAGAAGGAACTTCCTTTTTATTGGTTACTCACTATCAACGTCTTTTGCAGTATTTAGAACCTGATAAGGTATATATAATGGTAAAAGGTCAGGTGGTAAAATCGGGAGGTTATTCTCTGGTGGAACAGTTGGAAAAGGAAGGTTATAAAAATTTGATCAATGATCTTGAAGACTTAGAGAAAGTAGATGGATCAAAGTAAAGTAAATAGGTTATCTTTTAATAGTTTTAATTTTATTAATGAATAATAATTTAACCATGGGTCCGGATGAAAAAATGGTAAGAAATATATCTGAGCAAAAAAATGAAGATGAATGGATTTTAAAAAAAAGACTGGAAGGATTACATGTTTTTAAACAGAAATCACTTCCTAATTGGGGTGCGGATCTAACTGAACTTTATTTAGATGATCTTCTTTATTATCTTAAACCGAGATCTTCTTCTCAGAGGAGTTGGGAGGAGGTACCGGAAGAAATAAAAGAGACTTTTGATAGGTTGGGTATTCCGGAAGCTGAAAAGAAGTACTTGGCAGGAGTTGGAGCTCAGTATGAGTCGGAGATGGTTTATCAAAGTACTCAAAAGTATCTTACTGATAAAGGAGTGATATTTACAGATCCGGAAACAGGATTAAAAGAGTATCCGGATATTTTTGCCCCTTATTTCGGTTCAGTAGTGTCTGTATGGAATAATAAGTTCGTCGCTTTGAATACTGCATTTTTTTCTGGTGGCAGTTTTATTTATATACCTAAAGGAGTAAAAGTTGATCTTCCTTTACAGACCTACTTTCGGATGAATTCTGAACGTATGGGTCAGTTTGAAAGAACTTTAATTATAGCCGAAGATGAAAGTTTTTTGCATTATGTAGAAGGTTGTACCGCTCCAACTTATAACACATCTTCTCTACATAGCGGGGTAGTGGAAGTAGTTGTAAAATCGGGAGCGGAAGTTGCTTATACTACTATTCAGAATTGGTCAAATAATGTTTATAACTTAACCACTAAAAGAGCCGATGTTTTTCAAGAGGGAGTTATGCGTTGGATTGATGGAAATATAGGAAGTCGGGTTACTATGAAATATCCGGCTATTAATTTACGGGAAAAAGGAGCTACCGGAGAAGTACATTCTTTTACTTCAGCAGGTAAAGGTCAACATCAAGATGTTGGAGGTAAAATAATTCATTCAGCACCTCATACAACTTCACGAGTGATCTCTAAGTCAATTTCTCAAAATGGTGGCAGGGCAGGTTACAGAGGTTTTTTGTATATTGCTCCGGAAGCACATAGTGTTAAATCAAATACTATATGTGATGCATTGCTTTTAGATCAAGAATCAGCTTCTGATACTTATCCCATAATGGATATTAATAACTCTCAAGTTAAAGTTGAACATGAAGCTTCGGTGAGTCGTATTAATGAAGAGCAGGTTTTTTATTTACAAAGTCGTGGTATTCCCGAAGACGAAGCTCGTGGAATGTTGGTTAATGGTTTTTTGGAGCCTATAGTAAAAGAATTACCTATGGAGTATGCTGTTGAGTTAAATCGTTTAATACAGATGGAAATGGAGGGGTCTGTTGGGTAATATACATTTTTAATAAGATCATGTCTGAAATTAAAACAATTTTTCGCCAAAAACTTTTAGAGGAAGAGGAAATACATTTAAGTTCCGGAGAAAAGTTAAATTTTGTGTTTGTGGTTGATCCTGAATCTGATATAAAAAGTCATTTAAAGTTTGTTTTGAAAGAAGATAATTCCGAAGTTACTGTTTTGGGTTTTAATTTAAGAAACAAAGGAGATGTGAATGTGACAGTTGATGTTGATCATTGCGGACATAACACCAAAGGAAAGGTGGTTATAAAATCGGTTTTAGGAGGCAGTGCTAGAGCTAAAGTAAATGGTTTAATAAAGACTTATCAAAAAGCTACTTTAACCGACGGTGCTTTTGATCATAAGGTTTTACTTCTTTCCAATAAAGCAAACGTAAACACTTCTCCTTCTTTGGAGATAGAAGATAATCAAGTACAGGTTTCCCATGGTGCCACTATAAGTAATTTAGAAGAGGAAGATCTTTTTTATTTATGTGCTAAAGGGTTAGATAAATCAGAAGCTGAAAATCTTTTGGTTTCCGGATTTATTGTGGATTCTTTAAAATATATGGAAGAAAATGAGAAAAGATCAGAAGTAAAAAAAGTTCTTCAGGGTTGTTTAAAAAAATATTATGAAAGATAAAGCTAGTTCAGATTTTTTAAAAGAAGAAAATATAAGATCAGAATTTCCACTGTTAAAAAACAAAGGTGAAGAATTTATATATTTAGATACTGCCGCTACTTCACATAAACCGTATAAGGTTTTAAAGGAGTTGGATAATTTTTATAAAAACTTAAATAGTAATGTTCATCGTGGCCTTTATTCATTAAGTGAAAAGGCTACGGAAGCCTTTGAGTATTCCAGAAGTAGGGTGGCGAATTTTATTAATGCCCGTTATGATCATGAAATTATTTTTACTAAGGGAGCAACTGAAGCAATTAATTTAGTAGCATTATCTTGGGGTGAAGAGAATATTAAAGAAGGTGATGAGATAGTAATAACTATTTTAGAACACCACTCCAATTTAATTCCTTGGCAACGGTTAGCTTATAAAAAGAATGCAAAATTAAAGATAATATATCCTAATAAACAGGGAGTCGTTAATGGTTTTAAATTGAGTTCTCAGATATCGGAAAAAACCAAGTTGGTAGCCTTTACTCATATTTCTAATGTTACCGGAGCTGTTTTACCGATTAAAGAATTAACTGAAATAGCTCATAGATCAGGTGCTTATGTTTTAATAGATGCCGCTCAAAGTGTTGGTCATATGCTAATTGATGTTCAAAATATAGATTGTGACTGGTTGGTTTTTTCAGGTCATAAGATGTATGGTCCTACCGGAGTAGGTATACTTTATGGTAAGGAAGCTGTACTTAATTCTACTTCTCCTTGTTTTTTTGGTGGAGGAATGGTAAAAGAAGTTACTTTAAGTAAAAGTGTTTGGGATGATCTACCTTATAAATATGAAGCCGGAACTCCACCTTTAGCTGAAGCTATAGCTCTAAAGAGCGCAGTGGAGTTTCTGGAAGATCAAGGATTGAATAGTATAAAAGATCGAGAAAAAGATCTAACGATTTATGCCGAAAAAGAGTTACTATCATTAGGAGTAGAAGTTATAGGGCCACCTGCTGATCTGGATAAAGGGCCGATAATTTCTTTTGTTTTACCGGGAGTTCATGCTCATGATGTGGTTTATTTAGCAGGTGAAAGAGGGGTCTGTTTGAGAGCCGGTCACCATTGTGCCGAGCCATTACATAGAGAGTTGGGAATAAGTGCCAGCTGTAGAGTTAGTTTGGGTGTATATAATAGATATTTTGATATTGATCGTTTAGTGGAAGTTTTAAGAGAAGTAAAAAGAACTTTTAAAGTTAAGTAAAATTCTATGGATATATATAGAGAAGAAATATTAGATCATTATCATGATCCACAGAACTATCATAGTTTATCTCAAGCTGATCTGGAGGTTGAAATATCTAATCCGATGTGTGGAGATCGTCAAACTTGGCAATTAAAGTTAGATAAAGATAAAACCATAACTGAAATTGCTTTTACCGGAGAAGGTTGTGCTTTAAGTATTGCTTCTGCTTCTATTGTTAGTGAGTATATGAAAGGTAAAAAATTGGATAGCATTAACTCTTTAGATGCTGAACAGATATTTAATTTACTTAAATTTAAAACAGGACCGGCACGTGCTAAATGTGTTTTATTACCTTTGGAAGCTTTACGTAAAATAAAAGATAAAGATAATCAATGATGACAGAAGAGCAGATAAAAGAGCAGATAAAAAAACAGGTAACAGATCCTGAGATAGGTATAAATGTAGTGGATCTGGGTTTAATATATGATATAAAAATAAAAGAAGATAAGGTTATTATTAAAATGACCTTAACTTCACCAGGTTGTCCTTATGGTGAAAAAATTGTTAGAGATGTGAAAAGCTTGGTTGAATCAAGTGTAGATCTTTTGGTAGAAGTTGAACTTGTTTGGGACCCACCGTGGTCTAAGGATAAAATGTCACAAGTTGCTCGTGATCATTTGATGTTTTTTGGAACTTCTTAAATAAAACAGGATCTTTAGCGATTTATATCCACATATAACTATATATATTAATTTTGATATATTTGTTTTAATATATATAGTTATATATTAAATAAAGTATTATGATAGATGCACAAAACAAATGGAGTTATCATTTATTTATAGCCTTGGTTTCTACTCTGTCGGTTCTGATTCCTGTGTGGTTTTTTGAAGCCAGTCTTAGTAGATTAGCCGGGGGAGTACCTATTGTGATCTTGTTTTTGGTAATGATTATAGGTCCTGTAATGAAACTCTATCCTTTTCTTTTTGCTAAATGGGGTGATTTTCCTTGGAATTGGAGAGCGGAGCTAGGTATTTGGTTTGCTGTATGGGCTGTAATTCATACTTTGGTGGTTTTTGCTGACAGAGGCTGGGATGTTATAGGTTATTTAGTTGGTATTAGTCCTTGGGCTTTTGGTGCTTTAGTGGCTACGGTTATGGCTGTAATTCTAGCAGCTCTTTCATTTAGAGGGGCTATTAACTTTTTAGGTACTGAAGCTTGGAAATGGTTACAGAATTACTTTACCTATGTCATTTGGTGGTTAACAGTGGTTCATATAATTGATAGAGCTTTACTTCGTCCGGGCTTTCCTTCAGAAGATCCTGTGCACTGGATTTATTTAGCTATGGTTTTAATTGTTCCTATTTTGCAAACGCTTGCTTTCATTAAACATGTTGTAGAGTATAGAGAAGAAGAAGCAAAAGAGGCAACAGAAAGTTAATGTTTAATTTGATCAGATAAAATAAAAACACCCCTTTGTTTTTAGGGGTGTTTTTATTTTTTATTTATTTTTAATTACTTTCAGGCCAAGTTCTTTCAGTCTTTCTTCGCTGAGCTTAGATGGTGCATTAAGGAGAAGATCTCTTCCTTCACCTGTTTTAGAAAAAGCAATAACTTCTCTGATACTCGGTTCGTTTTGTAGTATCATCATTATTCTGTCTATACCTGGAGCAAATCCACCATGTGGAGGAGTACCATAACGAAAGGCTTCTAACATATGGCCAAAGCGAATTTCTTGTTCTTCCGGACTGATACCTAACAGGTTAAAGACTTGACGTTGTTCGGCTTGATCATGAATTCTGATACTTCCTGAGGATAGTTCGTAGCCGTTAAGTACAAGATCATAAGAGTTAGCTCTAATGGAAAAAAGGTCTTTTCCTTTCATGAATTTTTCTTTGTCTTCCGGATGAACTGAACAGAAAGGATGGTGAGCAGCTTCTATTTTACCTTCATCATTTTTTTCAAACATTGGAAAATCTACCACCCAAGCAAAAGCCAATTCATCAGGATTATTTGGGTCTTTTCTAAGATCAGGTTTATCACTTTGATATTTATCCATTGCTTCTTTGTAAGTCATTCGGTGAAAAGGCTTGAAAGTTAGTTTTTTATTTGGATAAAGGGTTTTTAGCATTTCTAAGAACATTTCTTCTGTTAGTTGTAGAATATCTTCCTGTTCTACAAAAGACATCTCATAATCTAATTGGGTAAATTCCGGTTGACGGTCTCCTCTGGTATCTTCATCGCGCATACAGCGAGCTATTTGAAAGTATCGTTCAAAACCTGCCGTCATACACAACTGTTTTAACTGTTGCGGGGATTGAGGTAAGGCATAAAAGTAACCCGGTTCTTGACGAGAGGGGACGACATATTCACGTGAACCTTCGGGAGTATCTTTGATCATTAGAGGTGTTTCTATTTCCGTGAAATCATGTCGGTGGAAGTACTCTCTAAAAAAACTAATAACTTTATCTCTCATTTTAATATTTTCGGCCATTCTTTTGGTTCTTAGATCCAGATAACGGTATTTCATTCTAGTTTCTTCGTTAACCGTACTGCTGTCTTCGGTTATTTCAAATGGAGGAGTATCTGCTTTATTTAAGATCTCAATGTCTTTTATCTCAAGTTCTATGTCACCATTTTTTGCTTCGGGATTAATGTTCTTTTCGGGTCTTTTGTTTATCTTTCCGGATAATTTAAGTACCCATTCCGGACGTATTTCTTTGGCTTTCTGAATGGTTTCTTTACTGTTGGGTAGTATTACTCCTTGAATAAAACCGGTAGCATCTCTTATTTCTAAAAAGATCATTTTACCTTGATCTCGGCGAATATGGACCCAACCTGCAATGGTTACTTCTTTATCTACATATTCTTTTAAATATTTATTATGTATTCTGTTTAGCATAAATAATTAATTAACTAATAAAAAATCGCCCTGACTCAAGTTTATATTTTTTAATATAAACTTGAGCAAGGGCGATTCAGGTAGTCGCGGTGCCACCTTGCTTTACCGATCTGGTTATTATTATCGGTGTCTCAACCGCTTAAACGGTTTTAAGCTATAACGGGCTTATCCCGGAGGGATCTACTTTTTGCGATAAGCAAATTTCTGCCCTCGGCTCGGCTGAGTCAGCAGCGTCTTAGCCTTTAACTTAATTTAGATTAGCAGATCTTTTTAAATTTAGCAATATAAAAAATATTTTTAAAATTAAAATAAAAATCTCCACTTATAACAAAGTGGAGATTTTTAATTTTTTAAATTATTGATATTACTTGCTTTTTTCCAGTATTTCTTCTAAGTTTACGGAGTGAATATCACCTAACTGTTCTTCGTAAGTAGGTTTTTCGTTTTTATAAAAAAGACCCAAAGGAATGTTACCATCACCGTCGTAAACCCATTCTCTTGATCTTTCTTTGGCTTCTTCAAGAGGAAGATCCTCTTTTTCCATTTCATAGCATCTTTCATTATAGTCAGGATAGGTATCATGCCATACAACACAAGGTTGTAAAACTTCTATTAAAGAAAATCCTTTATGTTGCATTCCTTCCAGTATCAATCTTTTTAACTGTTTAGGCTTACCCGAATATCCTCTGGCTACAAAAGTGGCGCCTAAAGTTAAACTCAACTCAATTGGGTTAAGAGGGGTTTCAATACTACCTTCCGGACTAGTGGTACTTACGTAACCTTTAGGACTGGTTGAGGTTGGTTGATTTACTGTAAGGGCGAAAACTCTGTTATCATGAACTATTACGGTTATGTCTGAATTTCTTTTGGCGGCATGAATAAAGTGTGACATACCTTCATCGTAAGTATCTCCGTCACCAACCATACACACTACATTTAATTCTCTGTTTCCTATTTTTACACCGGTACCAAGAGGTATACTTCTTCCGTGTAGTGCATAAATACTGTTTAGATTCATGTAGTCGGATATTTTTCCATGACATCCTATTCCTGATATTAGTACGGTTTTATTTTTATCCATTTCGGATACTGCTTCTTTAAAAGCATTTTGTATGGCAAAATTCCCGCAACCCGGGCACCATGTATTTTTTGTAGGTAATATAAGATTGTCCATATATATTTTTTTAGATATTTATTTTTTCTTCTAATTTTTCAGATAAATATTCAACCGTAAAAGGTCTTGCATCGTATTTTAATATTTTTTCATCAACTTCTATACCGTTTTCTTTCATAACCTGTGCCAGCTGTCCTTTGGAGTTAAGTTCTACACAGATAACCTTTTCCATTCCACTTAAAGCTTCTTTCATTTTTTGCTCAGGAAATGGTTGTAAAACCAATGGTTGTATTAACTTTACATTTTTATTTCTACTTGCTTCCATAACCGCTCCCTTTGTTGATCCCCAAAAAACAACCGCTACTGAACCTTCACCATAAGATTTAACGGTTTCTAATATATCAAGTTCTTCTTTTAGTTTTTCTTTTTTACGCATTCTTTTATTTACCATTTCTTCGGTTTCTTCCGGTATTTCTGTTGAAATACCATCTTTAGTGTGTTCATATCCGGTAGCTTTAACAGTAGCTTTACCACCAGGAGGTAGAATAGGGGATATATCCTCTCCGTCATAACGTTTATAATCTTTGGTATCAACTCCTTCTACTATATCTTCTTTTTCTATTTCATACCTTCCTTCAAGTTCGTAAGTATTTTCAGAAATTTCTTTATCTAAAAGTAAAATTGCAGGCATCTGATGTCTCCATGCTATATTAAGAGCTTTACCTCCCCAGTAGTATGCTTCATCAGCATCACCCGGTGCAACCACAAATCTTTCCAGGTCTCCGTGACCTGCATTTAAGGCAAAAAGAAGATCACCTTGTGCTACATAAGTTGGCACTCCGGTAGCCGGTCCCATTCTTTGACTTAAAACTATTAAAAGAGGGATTTCTGATTGAGCGGAAAAACTTAAACTTTCTGTCATTAAAGCAAAACCTCCGCCGGAAGTGGAAAGTATTGTCCTTCTCCCTGCATAAGAGGAACCTAAAGCCATACTTATTACTGATATTTCGTTTTCCGGTTGGCTTGATCTTATTCCTTTAACTTCCGTTAAGAAACTTAATACTCCGGTTGCCGGTGTCATTGGGTATGATATACAACATTCAAGACCGGCTTTTATAGCACCGATCGCTACGGCCTTATTTCCGGAAACTAAAGGTAAGGGGTCGTTTCCTGTTTCTATAAGTTCACCTTGGCTTTCGGTTTTATTAAAAGAAACTTCAGCAACTTTAAGATTTTTTTCGGTTTCTATACCCAGTTCCTTTCTAAGAACTTCACTTACTTTTTCCCATTTCATTCCTAGTGTTTTTGAAAGTGTGGATATAAGAGCTGTGTTTTTCATTAATGAAGTTCCTTCAGCTTCTTTTATTATTTCATCTGTATTAACTTTTATTATTTCTAAACTTTTATTTTCAAGTGTCTCCTCTTTGACTAATGCAGGATCACATATTATAGCTCCTCCTTCCTTTATTTTATCTTTATGTTTTAGGACAGTATCCTCATTTAAGGCTAATAGATAATCTATTTTTTCTTTTTTAGCTTCAACTTTTCTGTCAGAAGAGATTGATATCTGTGAAAAGTTATGGCCTCCTCTTATAAGAGAGTGATAGTCTTCATGTATAAAAACTCTAAAACCGTGAGAGTTAAAAAGTTTACCGATAATAAGACCGGCTTTTTTGGAACCGTCTCCGGCTGCTCCTCCTACTATTATTTGAAAGTTATCCATAATAAAATGAACATATTAATTTTTAATTTTTTTTAATAAACAAGAGATCATTCAACTTTTATACATTGAACAGGACAACTTTCAGATGCGCTTGTATTACATCCTGCTTCTTCTACTTCCAGCTCATAAACATCATCTTCTTTTTGTTCACTGTTTTTTAAAACAGCTTTGTTGTCGTCACTCATTTCCCAAAATTCCGGGCAGACAGAAGCACAAACTCCACATCCTATACATTTATCTTTTTCAAAAATTATTTTACTCATGTTTTTTACTTAAAACTTTTAATGCTTGGGAAGCTTCAAGAGGATCTTGGTAGTTGGGTATTTTGTTTTCTTCTAAAATGGAAATAGCTTTTTTTGTTTCTTCACCTTTTCCCATAAAATTAGTTACAATTGTTTTTTTGTGCTTCTCTTGAGCTTCTATAATTATTTTAGCATTCTTTTCCGGTTCGGTCATGATTTGCAGGGTCTGGATAACTACCAGAGCACCAATGTTTTTTTGTTTTAATACCGATTCTATGGCTATTTTATATCTTTCGGCATCTGCATCTCCAACTATATCAAGGGGATTGCTTGCTGAATAACCCGGATGCATGGATTCTTGCATAAGAGAAAGTGTGTTTTCTTCTAATTCGGGTAAAAATTCGTCTTCAAGATAATCGGTCATTAAAACACCAATTCCTCCTCCGTTTGTTATTATTCCTATACCTCCTTCAAATTGATTTTGCCATGAAAGGGCTTTGGATGAATTGAAAAGTTCTTTTAAAGAAAAAACTTCAAAAGCTCCTGACTGTTTTATAGCAGCGGAAAAAACTTTTGATTCTCCTGCTAATGAACCGGTGTGTGAAGAAACAGCCTTTTGAGATCTTTCACTTTTTCCACCCTTTATGACCAGTATGGGTTTTTTAGTTTCCTTTATTGTGTTGTATAGGTCTCTTCCGTCTTTTAAACCTTCTATGTATAAGGATATAACATCTGTTTCTTTATCTTCATCTGCCCATTTGATGTAATCAACCAAAGAAAGACCCGCTGCATTACCGGGTGAAACTAAAAAAGAAAATCCGTAATTCTCTTCTGTAGATCCGTCAATTACTGAGTCTATTAAGGCACCGGATTGAGATATAAAAGCTATTCCTCCGGCCTTTGGGGTTTGGGGGGCAAAAGAAGCATTTAATTTACTGGAAGGTCTTACTATTCCCAAACAGTTCGGACCAATTAAAGATATGTTTTTTTCTTTTAATATATTAACTATCTGTTCTTCTTCTTTTTTACCTTTTTCTCCCATCTCTCCAAATCCGGCTGATATTATGATCACACCTCCGACATTTTTTTCCGCACACTGTTTAACAACATCAACGACTCCTTTTTGAGGAATAGCTATGACAGATAGATCAATATCTTCAGGTACTGATGTTATGTCCGGGTATGTTTTTAAACCCATAACACTTTCTTGGTTGGGGTTAATTGGAAATATTTTTCTATTTTGGTTTAAAAGGTTTTCCATCAAACCTCTACCTACCGATTTTTCTTTTTCGGTAGCACCTATAACTGCTACTGTTTGGGGATTTAGAAAGTTTTTCATATTATTAATTTAACATCGCAAACTAAAGAAGTGTCTTTTGCTAAAACCGGATTGAAATCAATTTCTTTTATTTGAGATTCTTCTTGAAGAAGTAGGGAGGTTCTTACCAAAATTTCTGCGAGAGCTTCTTTATTTACAACCGGTCTACCTCTAAAACCTTCCAATAGTTTTTTTCCTTTTATTTCTTCTATCATTTCCATAGCGGTTTCCGTATTTAATGGAGATAGTCTAAAAACAGTATCTTTATATATCTCAACTAAAATACCACCTAAACCTATCATTACAGTTGGTCCAAATACTTCATCTCTTTTACCGCCTATGATTATCTCTTCACCTTCAATTTGCTTTTGCACTAGTATTGAACTTTTTTCTATTTTAAAAAGATCATCAAAAGCTTTTTCGGCTTCTTCTTTTGTTTTTATTCCGGTTATCACCCCTCCTATTTCGGTTTTGTGAGCTTTTTCTTTAGAATCTATTTTCATTACTATAGGAAGATCAAGTTCTTTTAAAACAGAGTCAAGATCTTTTTTGTTTTTTATAACAAAACTTTTCACCAAAGGAATATTATATTTTTCCAGCGTCTCTTGACTTTGTTTGAAGTTTAAAAGCATTGATTTGTACTAAGTTATAGATTCATACTATTAAAATGACCATACTATCATTTTAACATAAAGATACTTTTTTAGATCTTAACATTTATCTTCTGAAAAGTTCTTCTTCTATTCTTAAAAGTTCATTATATTTTGCTGTTCTTTCTCCTCTTGCCGGAGCGCCAAATTTTATCATCGGTACATTAGCAGCCACCGCTATATGAGATATGCTTACATCTTCTGTTTCACCTGATCGGTGAGAAACAATAGGGGATATACCTGAATAAAAGGCTGTTTTTATAGCGGTTAATGTTTCAGTTAGGGTACCTATTTGATTGGGTTTAATTATTACTCCCTTTGTTGATTTTTCCTGTCCTGATTTTTCTATTTTTTCGGGATCAGTTACTAAAAAGTCATCTCCAACTATAGTTACTTTATCACCAATAAGTTGGTTGATGTTTATAAAACCTTCCTTATCTTTTTCGTTTAAAGGATCTTCAATAGATATCATTGGATATTTATCTGTTAGATCTTTTATTTTTGATATAAAAACACTTTTTTCTAAATACTCTCCGTTGTATAAATATTTTTCTTCTTTACTTATTTCATTAGCGGCAATATCAAGTGCTAATTCATAATCCTCTCCGGCGATGTAACCTATATTTTCACTCGCTTCTATTATTAACTCAAGAGCTTCTTCATTTTTTTCAAGAGTTGGAGCAAAACCACCCTCATCACCAACTGAAGTTTTTAACCCTTTTTTATTTAATAATTTTTTTAGAGATTGATATATTTCTACCCCACACTTTAGTGATCCACTAAAGGTTTCCTTGGAGGGAACGATCATAAACTCTTGAAAAGAAAGACCGCTATCGGCATGAACACCTCCGTTTAGAATATTAAACATTGGTTTGGGCATACTTTTACTTTCGGCAAACTCTTCTTTTAAATGTAGGTATAAAGGAATTTTTTTGTGATTAGCTAATGATACGGAATAGGACAGAGATAGTGCTAAAATAGTATTAGCTCCCAGATGACTTTTATTAGTAGTTCCATCAATTTCTATTAACTTTTCGTCCAATTCTTTTTGTGTAAAACTTTTATTAACAATACTATCTTTTATCTTTCCTTCTGTGTATTCAATAGCTAAAGAAACACCTTTTCCGTTGTAGTTTTTAAGGTCTTCGTCTCTTAATTCTTTTGCTTCAGTTTCACCGGTTGAAGCTCCTGAGGGAACAGCAGCTCTTCCCATGGAACCGTCTTCTAACTCTATGTCAGTTTCAATGGTTGGTACCGCTCTTGAATCTATTATTTGGCGTGCTTTTATGTTTTTTATTTTAGGATACATTATTCTACTTTATTAACTGGGTCACCTTCTATGAATTTTATAATGTTTTCTATTGTAGTTTCTTGTATTCTAAAAAAAGCCTCTCTTGTATTAAAGGCGTTGTGTGGAGTTATTAAGACTTTTGGATGATTAATTAGATACTGATTGGAAAGAAGTGTCTGTAGTAATTCGGAAGAATCAGCCTCCAAACTTTTTTCTTTTCCCAAGAGATCTTCTCTTTCAAGAACATCCAAACCTACTCCCTCAACTATCTCTTCTTTCAGAGCTTTTATTATGGCTTTTGTTTCTATTAAACCTCCACGAGAAACATTTATTAAAAATGCACCTTTTTTTATTTCTTTTATATTTTCACAGTTCAACATATGATAAGTGTGCTGATTTTGAGGTGCATGAATGGTTAAGATATCACTTTTTTGTAGTACTTCATTAAAGTCTTGATAATAGAAACCTAAATTTTCAGCCATTTCAGGTCTGGGAAAAGGATCAAATGCTAAAACATTCATATTAAACCCTTTAGCTATTTTGATAACATTTATTCCGATACTACCGGTACCGATAACGCCTAATGTTTTTCCAAAAAGATCAAACCCTCTGAGATTTTCTCTTGAAAACTTCCCTGTTTCTAAAACCTGTTTATGAGCTAAACAGACTTTACGGGATAAATTTAAAATAAGAGAAAAGGTGTGTTCCGCTACGGTATTCTCACCATAATTAGGGACGTTACAAACGGTTATATCTCTGTCTCTACAGATATTCATGTCTATATTATCAAATCCTGTAGATCTTATAGCGATCATTTTAAGAGAAGGGAATTGATCTATTTCTTTTTTTCCTATCTTTCCTTTAAAAAATAAAGAAATAATTTCTATTTTTTGAGATTCCTCCCAAGGTATTTCTTCCAGTTTTTTATAAAAAGAAACATCTATCCCTTCACCATCCGATAGTTTGGATTTAATATGATCTTGTTCGTAAAAATTTTTTTGAATGTAAGCTATCTTCACGGGAAAATTAAGAGTTAAGAATTTTGTTCATCTTTAAGTTTTTGTTCCTCGTCACTGATCTCAAACTTCATTGGAATAATAGAGTCAGGTATTAAAGAAACCGAATCTATATTTTGTTGTATTAAGAATCTTAAGAAATCTTTATAATCCGAAGGAGCCTGTCCACAAAAACCTATATACTTTCCTTTTTCCTGACATTTTTTAATGGCTTCGGTAACAAAAGTTCTTACGGCAGGATCATTCTCGTTTGAAATACCGGCTACTATTGATGAATCTCGATCTAAACCTAAAGTTAACTGTGCCAGATCATTTGAACCTATTGAGAATCCATCAAATAATTCCAGAAAATCATCAGCTCTTAATACATTGGTAGGTAATTCACACATTACGTGCACTTTTAATCCTTCATGACCTTTAGCTAATCCACATTCTGCCATGATTTCTAAAACTCTTTTTCCTTCTTCCGGTGTTCTACAGAATGGAACCATTACAGCTAAATTCTTAAGTCCGAATCCCTCTCTTATTTTTTTCATAGCCTCACACTCAAGTTTAAAAGCTTCAGTAAAATCAGGGTGAGCATATCTGGAAGCGCCTCTCCATCCGATCATAGGATTTTCTTCTTTAGGTTCATACTTTTCTCCTCCTATTAAAGCTGCATATTCATTTGTTTTAAAGTCAGAAAACCTAACAATAACCTGTTTAGGGTGGAAAGCTGCCGCTATCTGACCCACACCTTCGGCTAGTTTATCAATATAGAACTGTCTTTTATCTTCATATCCTGCAGTTATTTCATCTATTTTCTTTTTAACCGATGTTGGTTCAGAGGAGTAGTTTAATAAGGCCATTGGATGTACTTTTATGTGAGAAGCTATAACGAACTCTTCTCTGGCAAGACCAACTCCGTCGTTTGGGATGGATGAGTAAATAAAAGCACTATCAGGACTACCTATGTTCATTGATACATGGGTATCTGTTTCAGGTATTTGATCTATTTTGTGAACATTTTCTTCCCATTCAAGTTTACCGTTATATATCTTTCCTACAGTACCACTTGAGGTATCGCATGTTATGGTCTGACCGTTTTTTATAACTTTGCGAGCATTCGGGACTCCTATGACTGCCGGAATACCAAGCTCTCTTGAAACAATGGCAGCGTGAGATGTTCTTCCTCCTTTTTCTGTAACGATAGCGGAAGCTATTTTCATTATAGGTTCCCAATCAGGATCCGTTATTTCAGTAACCAATACTTCTCCTTCTTTAAAGTCATGTATGTTTTCTACTGAATCCACAACCCTTGCTTTACCGGCGGCTATCTTTGTTCCTACGGCTATACCTTCAGCTATATGTTCTTCTTCATTTGATTTGAGATGGAACTCTCTTATCTCCATACTTTTGTTTTCAGAGTGAATTGTTTCCGGTCTTGCTTGAACAATAAATAGTTCGCCATTTTCTCCATCTTTTGCCCATTCAATGTCCATAGGTGAGGGATGACCGGCTTTTTCTGAATAGTGTCTTTCTATTTCTGTTCCCCACCTGGCTAAAGTAAGTATTTCATCTTCATTTAGAGCAAAGCATTCTCTCTCTTTTTTCGTTGTCTGTACTTCTTTGACAGGAGATGAACCCTTAGAATCATATACCATCTTTATACCTTTTGTACCTAAAGTTTTTTTAATGATAGGACTAAAACCTTCATTTAGTGTAGGTTTAAAAACAAGATATTCGTCAGGATTAACTTTTCCTTGAACTACCATTTCCCCGAGTCCCCAAGCGGCACTTATTTGAACCACGTTTCTAAAACCCGATTCGGTGTCTAAAGTGAACATTACTCCGGATGAACTCTTATCGGAGCGGACCATTTTTTGTACTCCAACTGATAGATCTACATCAAAGTGATCAAAACCTTTGTCCTGTCTATAGGATATAGCTCTGTCATTAAAAAGGGAAGACATCGCGTGTTTGGTGTACTTTAGTACATTATCTATACCTACTACATTTAAGTATGTATCGTGTTCTCCGGCAAAACTTGCTCCGGGTAGATCTTCGGCGGTTGCTGAAGATCTTATGGCTACATCTGTATTCTTTTGATTGTATGCATTTGATAGATTTTCGTAAGCCACTTTTATTTCTTCAGAAAGTTCCGGAGAAAGGTTTGCTTTTATTATAGCTTCACGTATTTTTTTACCGGCTTTTTGCAGGGCCTTTATATCACCGGTGTCTAGATCTTTTAGTTCTGAATATATAAAAGATTCTAATCCGGCTTCGTTTATAAATCTTCTGTATCCTTCGGCGGTTATAACAAATCCGTTAGGTACCTGTATGCCTTTTTCGGCTAAACTTACATACATTTCTCCTAATGATGCATTTTTACCTCCAACGATTTCTACATCGTTGTTGTTTATTTGATCAAACCAAAGTAAAAGGGGGTTGTTGTATTCTTTCATAATTATTTTTTAATTTAATAAAATATATAAATCTGAGACGTTACTACCGGTAGCACCTGTTATTATCTGTCCGCCAACTTTAGCAAAAAAATTGTAACTATTATTGTCCAAGATAAACTGATCAGGGTCAAGGTATAACTTTTTAACATTAGCTTTTGTTTCCTTGTCACATATAGCACCGGCAACATCGGAATTATCTATACCGTCTGAGGCTGCTGATATAAAAACAGATTCAGGTTGAAGGTTGGAAAGGGCAGATAATGCAACCTCTTGATTTCTTCCACCTTTACCATTACCGGTTATTTTTACTGTGGTTTCTCCTGCATTTATCTGAACCTTACCGGGTGAAAGATCTATACTGGCGATCTTCTTTCCAACAGTCTTAGCTTCTCCTGATATTTCTTTATTACCGGGAATGGTTTCGTACCCCAGTTCCTCAGCTTTTTTTTCCATTGCCTCAACGGCATCTGAGTTAGTTAGTATTAAAAAATTATTAACCTTTTCAAACCAACTTTCTTCTTTGGGGGTTTCAGTTAAAAAATGTTCGTATTTTTCATTCCATAAATTATATTTTTTTAAGACATTTTCAGCATCTTTGATATAAGTTTCATCTTTTACTGTCGGACCTGAAGCAATTATTGAAGTATCATTTCCGGGAACATCTGAAAATATTAAAGATATAACTTCCGCCGGAGATGCTATCTTTGCCATCTGACCTCCTTTTAGTGAAGATAGATGTTTCCTTACAGTATTTAACTCATAAATATCAGCTCCTTTTTTTGTTAATGCTTTATTTGTTTCTATAAGTTCTTCTATACTGATTTTATAAGGAAAACTTAAAAGTGCTGATCCTCCACCTGATATAACGTTAATAATAAGATCTTTTTCTGAAGTAGATCTTAAAAGATCATTTATTTCTTTTCCAACAGAAAGATTTTTTTCAGAAGGCCAAGGGTGTGTACCTGTATATGTTTTAATTTTTTTAAGTTTACCTTCTGTTGTGTCTATAACAATTCCATCTTTTATGTAATTTTCCAAGATGTCTTCCAGGATCTTTCCGGCTTCTAGGGAACACTTTCCTATACCTATAAAATAAATATTTTCATATTTGGAAAGATCAAATTCTTTATTTTTTACTGTTAAAATATTATCTTTGATTTTGATCTTTGATCTAATAACTTCTTTGGTGTTAATGGCTTCATAGCCGGCATTTAATATTTTAAGAGCATCTCTTCTTTTTTTATTGGTAGAAAGTTCCTCAAGGTTTTTAATGTAAGTCATAGTTTAATTTTATTATTTTTTAAAAAACATTCAATGGATAATTTTTTATATAAGATCTATTTATCTTTGGACTACGAAGTTTTTTATTGGTAGTATTTTACTATTCTGATAACTTGCCGTGGTGGCGGAATTGGTAGACGCGCTGCGTTCAGGTCGCAGTTTCCTTTAAGGAAGTGGGAGTTCAACTCTCCCCCACGGCACACAAAATTTAAACAGTATTTTTATGTCTTATAAAGATCATTTTAAGAATAAGAGGGTGACACTTATGGGCTTGGGGGTTTTAGGAAGAGGAGTAGGTGATGCACGTTTTTTAGCCGAGCAGGGAGCCAAGGTGGTTGTGACCGATCTAAAGACCAAAAAAGATCTTAAGGATAGTGTTAAAGAGCTTGAGAACTTTAAAAATATTTCTTTAGTTTTAGGTGGTCATAGGATGAAAGATTTTAAGGAAACAGATCTGGTTATAAAAGGAGCAGGCGTTCCTATTTCTTCCCCTTATATTGATCAAGCTCGTTTAGAAGGAATACCTATTAGAATGAGTTCAGCGCTTTTTGCTGAGATGACCCCGGCTACGGTTATAGGAGTAACCGGAACAAAAGGAAAAACTACCACATCATATCTTTTACATCACATATTTAATAAAGCCGGTAAAGAAGTTTTTCTGGGAGGAAATGCTCGTTTAATATCAACTCTGTCCTATTTACCTAAAAGTAAAAAAGGAGAGTTGGCGATATTGGAACTTGATTCATGGCAACTTCAAGGTTTTGGTGAAGTTAAAATGTCTCCTTCTTTTTCTGTTTTTACCAATTTTTCTTCAGATCATATGGATTATTATAAAGGGGATATGGAAGCCTATTTTAAAGACAAATCCTATATATTTCTTTATCAGAAAAGAGGTGACGTTTTGGTTTTGGGAGAACAGGTTTACAAGAAAATGAAAGGATCTTATATGGAATCTATAAAAGGTGAGCTTGTTATTCCCACGATAAATAATATTCCTCGTAAATTAAGTTCACTAATTCCCGGGGAGCATAATTTGCATAATATTTCGTTAGCTGTTTCTTTGGCTGAAAGATTCGGTATATCTTCAAAGGAATCTTTTGATCATTTGGTTGACTTTAAAGGGGTACCCGGAAGGCTTGAATATAGAGGTTCTTTTAATGATAGAAAGTTTTACAACGATAATAACGCAACTACTCCCAGTGCTACTGTCTCTGCTATTGAAGCGCTTAAAAATAAAGGCCGGATAATTTTGATTGTCGGAGGGCATGATAAAGGTCTTTCTTTAACTGATATAAAAAATAAGATAAATTCTTCGGTTTTTATGTCTTTTGTTTTACCGGGGTCCGGAAGTGATAAGTTGCTTGATAAGTTAGATTTATCAAAAGTAAAAAAGGTTTCCGGAGTGGTTGAGTCTGTTAAGTTAGCTTATGAATCTTCTAAAGAAGGAGATATAATTCTTTTTAGTCCGGGATTTTCTTCTTTTTCTCAATTTAAAAATGCTTATCAGAGAGAAAAAGTTTTTTTAGAAGAGATAGATAAAAGATTCGGTCTTTGATCCGATCTTTAGTTAATATAAATTATTAACTTTTTTAATATAGCTTATGTGCTATATTTTTTATAATGAATAAATTTCAAGATTTTAAAAAGATACATTTTATTGGTATTGGAGGAATAGGGATGTCTGCTTTAGCCGGGTTACTTTTAAAGCATGGAAAGGAAATATCCGGCTCTGATAGATCTTTATCTAAAATAACAAAAGATCTTTCCGATAAAGGAGTAAAAGTCTTTAATTTGGAATCAAAAAGTAATATAGACAGTTCTTGTGATCTTGTAATATATACTCCCGCTGTCTCAGAAGAACATCCGGAGATTTTGACCGCAAAAAGTTTGGGTATAAAGATCATTTCTTACCCCGAAGCTTTGGGTTTGATCTCTGAGGAGTTTTTTACAGTTGCTGTTTCCGGTACTCACGGTAAAACAACTACAACCGCAATGATAATTCATGTTCTTGATGAGTTGGGTAGAAGCCCTAACGCTATAGTAGGATCTTTAATAAAAGGAAAAGATGGAAATGAAGATTCAAACTTTCGTTTTGGTAAAGAAGATATTTTTATAGTTGAAGCTTGTGAGTACAAAAGATCTTTTTTGAAGCTGTCTCCGGATGTTTTAGTTATTAATAATATTGAAGAAGATCATCTTGATTATTATAAGAATATATCTGATATAAAGGATTCTTTTAGAGATTTTGTACAGTGTTTACCTAAAAAAGGTGTTTTGATCTCGTCTTTTGATAAAGATAATGTTGGTTCTGTTATTTCTGCTTTTAAAGGTTCTTTTATAGATTTTAAAAATTATAATATCAACGGTACCGTTTTTCCTTTTGGGGGTGAACATAACAGATCAAATGCACAGACCGCTATTGCTGTTTTAGATGTGTTAGGTATTTCTACCAAAGAATCAATTAATAGTTTGAAGACATTTCCGGGAACTTGGAGAAGGTTTGAGTATAAAGGCAAAACTAAAAAAGGAGCTATGGTTTTTGATGATTATGCACATCATCCGAGTGAAGTTTTAGCAACTATTAAAGCGGCAAAAGAAAAGTATCCGGATAAAAATATTAATATTGTTTTTCAACCACATTTATATAGTAGACTTTCTTTTTTCTTTAATGATTTTATTAATTCTCTTTCAGGAGCTGATGTTACTGTTTTGACTCCGGTTTACCAAGCAAGAGATGAAGATAATAGTTTTTCTTATTCATCAGATGATCTCTTTGACGCTTTGGTTAGAAGGGGGAGGGTGTCTTATAAAGTTTCTTCTTTGAGGGATGCCGTAAAAAAAGTTTTAGAGATATCTGATATTGATAGTATTGTTATAATGATGGGTGCCGGAGATATATATACTAAAACTCTGGAATTAGTGGAAAAAAATGAACCTAAAGTTATACTGTAAGATAAAATGAGTTTTTAATTTTTAAAATTTAATTATTATGTCTAGATCAACAGTTATAATTATTTCTTCTTTTTTAATAATTTTGATACCTTTTTTAGGTTTTCCCAGAAGTTGGGAACCCGGGATCATTTTCTTTTTAGCTAGCGTTATTATATTAGTTGAACTCTATGCTGTTTTATCTCGAGCACAGGAGGCATTTTTTCTTGACCATGAAATAGTTAATGATGTTTACACGGAAAAGGTTCAAAAAAGAAAAGAAGAATCCGGTTTTAATGAAAAAGAAACTGAAGATCAATAAAATTATTAATAGTAAATAGTATTAAGAAAAGAGTAATGAAGACGGTTTATGCAATATTAGCTTTGATAACTTTTTTTATACTGGTATTCCTTTTGGTTTTTACATCGGATGATTTTTTATCAAGTTCTGAAATAAAATATTTTAACGAAGAGGATTCTGAAGAAAAAGATGAGTTTTCAGAAGAAGAAAATATAGATAAAGAAGAAAAAGAGCAGTTAAAAGATGATGAAAAAGAACTGAAAAATGAGAAAAAAGAAGAAGATGATAAATTTAAACCATTACATCTGGATGTTCCTGACCAAGTAAGATCTATTTATATAACAAGTTGTTATGCCGGAACTCCTTCTTTAAGGAATGGCATAGTGGATCTTATAGAAAAAACCGAACTTAACTCTGTTGTTATTGATATAAAGGATTATACCGGTATGATATCTTTTAAATCAGAGCACTCTGATCTGGCCGAAGCCTATGCAACTCACTGCCCTGTTAGAGATATGAGGGAGTTTGTTCATGAATTAAATAAAAAGGACATATATGTTATTGGCAGAATTACCGTGTTTCAAGACAACTATTTAACAGATAAGCGTCCTGATCTAGCCGTTCTTCGTGAGAGTGATAAGGAGGTTTGGGAGGATTATAAAGGTATAAGTTTTACTGATCCGGGAGCAAAAGAGGTGTGGGATTATCATATAAAATTAAGTAAAGAATCTTATGAATTGGGTTTTGATGAAATAAATTTTGATTATATAAGGTTTCCTTCAGATGGACCTATGAGAGATATATACTTTCCTCATAGTAAAAATCGCAACAAAGCTGATGTAATGGAAGATTTTTTTTATTATTTACATAATGAATTAAAAGATGTGGGAGTTGTTACATCTGCAGATCTTTTTGGTTTAACAACATCGGCTAATGATGATCTTGGTATAGGTCAGGTATGGGAGAGGGCTTTACCATATTTTGATTATATGTCTCCAATGATCTATCCTTCTCATTATCCTTATGGTTTTAAGGGATTAGGTAATCCTAATCATAGTCCTTATGAAGTGGTTAAATGGTCATTGGATGATGCTATAGAAAGAACAGTTGCTACCACTACTTTAGTTGAGACCATAGGATCAGAAAGAATAGGTACAAGTACTCCGGCAATATATACTAAGGAATCTTTTGATATAGATGTTATTCGTCCGTGGCTTCAGGATTTTCGTTACGGTGGAACTTATGGAGTTGATGAAATAAGAAAACAGATACAGGCTGTTTATGATGCCGGTTTGGATTCATGGATGTTGTGGGATCCTTCCAATAGATATACTCCTGAAGCTCTAGAGCCTGCTTTTTGATTTTTTAACCACATAAAGATCCTAGCTTGTGTCTTTATAGATGTTATTATTTACATAGATCTATTTTATGAGAGATTTTGATTCAGAAAGAGTTACTTATATAGCGGAAACAGATTCTCGCAGTAAGCGAAAGGTTTTTGGTATTAAAAACAAAGACCGTTCTCGTCATATGTATGTTATAGGTAAGACCGGAATGGGGAAGTCTACTATTCTTGAGAATATGGCGGTTCAAGATATAAAAAACGGTGAAGGGTTGGCATTTGTTGATCCTCATGGAAAGAGTGCCGATCTTCTTTTAGATTATATACCCAAAGAAAGAATAGGGGATGTGATATACTTTGCGCCTTTTGATACTGATTTCCCAATAGCTTTTAATGTCATGGAAGATATTGGTTATGATAAAAGGCATTTGGTTATGAGTGGATTAATGAGTGCTTTTAAAAAAATATGGGTTGATGCTTGGTCTCCAAGGATGGAGTATATTTTGGGAAATACTTTATTGGCACTTTTGGAATATCCTGATTCTACACTTTTAAGTATTAATAGAATGTTTTCTGATAAAGAGTATAGAAAATTGGTAGTTAATAATGTTACTGATAGTACGGTAAAAGCTTTTTGGGAAGAAGAATTTGCTCGTTATACCGACAGATTCGCCGCTGAAGCTACTCCGGCTATTCAAAACAAAGTGGGACAGTTTACTTCAAATCCCATAATCAGAAACATAATAGGTCAGCCGAAATCAAGTTTTAATTTAAGAGATATTATAGAAGAAAAGAAGATATTAATAATAAATCTTTCAAAAGGTAAGATAGGAGAAGCCAATGCTAATCTTTTGGGAAGTATGCTTATAACCAAACTGTATCTTTCAGCTATGTCCAGAGCAGATATGGAGGAAAAAGATCTTAAAAAGGCACCGAACTTTTTTTTGTATGTGGATGAGTTCCAATCTTTTGCCAATGAATCTTTTGCAGATATTTTATCTGAAGCCAGGAAGTATAAATTAAATCTCACAGTTGCTCATCAGTATATTGAACAGATGGCTGATGAGGTAAAAGAAGCGGTTTTTGGTAATATAGGAACCATGATCTCTTTTAGAGTGGGGGCTTATGATGCTGAGGTTTTAGAAAAGGAGTTTGCTCCTAAGTTTAGTGCGGAAGATCTGGTTAATTTGGGATTTGCTCAGATATATTTAAAACTTATGATAGATGGTGTCAGTTCAAATCCATTTTCAGCCAAAACTCTACCTCCAATAGAGTTACCGGAGGTTTCTTGGAGGAATGATATGGTAAATCACTCCAGAGAAAAATACTCCTATTCTAAAAAGGAAGTTGAAGAACATATAAAAAATTGGTACGAATCAAAAGTAAAAAACGAAGAAACAAATAAAAAAGAGAAAAGTGGCAAAAAGAAACCTTTTAATAAAAATTCTTTTATTAAAAAAAAGACACCTCCCCCTCAAGGTGACAGTGAAGAAGATGTTGGTGAAGAGTTAAAGAAGATCGTATCTAAAAAGAAAGAAGAAAGAAAAAATTCTTCTGATGATGAAGGAGGGGAAGATAGGGAAAAACTTCGTGAAGCTCTAAGTAGTCTTTCTCAAAAAAAAGTTTCTGAAAAAGAAGAAATTAAAGATAGATCAGATGAAAAATCAAAAGATGAGCAAAAGGATAAAAACAGTAGTAAAGTTGGTGAAGTATCTGAAGAAGAGTTGAGAAAAATTCTGGATGTAGATAATTAATTAATGTGATCAATGTTTTCTATTAAGGAGAATGTTTTATTGGATTCTTTTACAACTTTAGGTGTAGGAGGTCCGGCACGTTTTTTTGTGAGACTTTCTTCAGTTAATGATATTAAAAAAATTGAATCTTTTGCTAAAGAAAAAAAATTACCTTTAACTTTTATAGGAGAAGGATCTAATGTATTTATACCTGATAAGGGTTTAGAGAGTGTTGTGGTTAAAATAGAAACAAAAGGGATGGAGTGGAGGGATATAGAAAATGATCAGGTAGAAGTAAAGGTTTCAGCGGGTGAGAACTGGGATTTTTTTGTTAAAGAAAGTGTTGATAGAGGTTTATATGGTGCGGAAAATTTATCCGGTATACCCGGTACGGTGGGAGCAGCTCCGATTCAGAATATAGGTGCTTATGGAGTTGAGGTCTCTGACATTATTTACAATTTAGAAGTATATGATCTGGTAAAAAAAGATTTTTTTATTTTTAAAAAAGAAGAGTGTGATTTTGATTACAGAGATAGTTTTTTTAAGAAAAAATCCGGACGTTTTTTGATAACATCGGTTACGATGCATCTCTCTAAGGTTCGTGATCTAAAATGTAATTATAAAGATCTGAAAGAAAAAGTGAACGGTTCTTTAAATAAATTAACAAGTTCTGATATACGAGATATTATTCTTGATATACGTTTTAATAAATTTCCTGATAAAGATATTTTAGGAAGTGCCGGTTCTTTTTTTAAAAATCCGATAATATCAAATTCTGATTTTGAAAAACTTAAGGAAAAATATCCTGAAATTCCTTTTTATACTATTGATAAAAGTTCTGTTAAAATTCCTTTAGCTTGGATACTGGATAATGTTTTAAATCTTAAAGGTGTTAAGTATGGAAAGGTTGGTTTATTCAAATCACAACCTTTAGTATTGGTAGCATATAATAAAGCTACCGGTTTTGAAGTTAAAAAATTTGCTGAAAAAATTAAAAAAGAAGTTAAGGAAAAGACCGGTATTGATATTGAATATGAAGTTAATTTTTTATCATAAATAACTGTCCACAGATTTTGTAAAAAAAAGTTGTAATAATATTTTTTTTGTAAGAAAATATAGGTAGGTCGTTAAGTTTTTATTAAAAATAAAGATCTTAAAATTTTATGCCTACCAAAAAAGGTCAAACAAAAAAAACCGCTGTAAAGAAAAGGATTGCAAAAAAAGCACCTGCTCGCAAAAAGGTCGCAAAAAAAACACCGGCTCGCAAAAAGGTTGCAAAAAAGGCACCGGCTCGCAAAAAGGTTGCAAAAAAGGCACCGGCTCGCAAAAAAGTTGCAAAAAAAGCTCCTGCTCGCAAAAGACGTTAGTATTTTTATATAATAAGAAGGGTTTGAAAAACCTGACATATACTGTCAGGTTTTTCTTGTTAAGCAATATATAAATATGTATACTTGTGCTATGGAATTTATTAAAAAGATTTTTGGTGATGATTTTACAAGACCATTGAAAACTTATCGACCCACTGTTGATAAGATAAATGCTCTTGAAGAAACAGTAAGTGGTCTCTCTAATGAAGACCTTAGAGCTAAGACTGATGAATTTAAAAATAGGCTTTCTAAAAAAGAAACTTTGGATGATATTCTTCCTGAGGCTTTTGCTGTTGTAAGAGAAGTAGCAAAAAGAACTCTTTCACAGAGGCATTTTGATGTTCAACTCCTTGGAGGCATATCTTTACATAAAGGTACGGTAACTGAGATGAGAACCGGTGAAGGTAAAACGTTGGTAGCAACACTCCCGGTTTATTTAAATGCTCTTACAGGTAAAGGAGTTCATGTTGTTACTGTTAATGATTATCTATCAAGGCGTGATGCTGTGTGGATGGGACAGATATATGATTTTTTAGGACTTTCTGTTGGTGTGATCACTCATGACTCTTCTTTTTTGTATGATAATAAATATTTTGCTGAAAAGGATAAAGAAAGAGATGAGAAAGGATCTTTTAAAGTTATGGATGATTTTTTGGCTCCTTCATCTAGAGGTGAAGCTTATCAAGCAGATGTTACTTACGGTACGGATAATGAATTTGGGTTTGATTACTTAAGAGATAATACAGAAAAGAATGCTGATAATTTACGACAACGTGATTTTAATTTTGCTATTGTAGATGAGGTTGATTCTGTTTTGATAGATGAAGCCAGAACTCCTTTGATAATATCTGCACCTTCAAGTGAGGCGGAAGATTTTTATAAAACTTTTGCCGGTATTGCCGCTCAGTTAAAAAACGAAGAGGACTATACAGTAGATGAAAAAACCCGTTCTGTAAGTTTAAGTCAAAAAGGTATTTCTAAGGCGGAAAAGTTTTTGGGAGTAGAAAATATATATACTGAAAAAGGTATAAAATATGTGCACCATTTAGAAACAGCAGCCAGAGCCAAAGCTCTGTTTCAAAAAGATACAGACTATGTAGTAAAAGAAGGTAGAGTTGTTTTAGTAGATCCTTTTACCGGTAGACTTCAATGGGGAAAACGAATGTCTGAAGGTCTTCATCAAGCTATTGAGGCCAAGGAAGGATTGGAAGTTCAGAGAGAATCGCGTACCTTTGCTTCTGTTACGTATCAAAATTATTTCAGAATGTATCCGAAACTATCAGGTATGACAGGAACAGCTGTCTCTTCGGCGGAAGAATTTTTAAAGGTTTACGGTTTACCTACTGTTTCTATTCCAACCAATAAAACACCTCAACGTATTGATAAGAATGATCTTATTTTTCAAACCGAACAAGGTAAATTAAAAGCTGTTACTAAAAAAATAAAAGAACTAAATCAGAAAGGACAACCTGTTCTTATTGGAACTGTTTCTATTGAAAAAAACGAATTAATGTCTGAGTTTTTAACCAGATATGGTGTACCTCATCAGGTTTTAAATGCAAAGAATCATGAAAAAGAAGGTGAGATAATAGCTCACGCGGGAGCTAAAGGAATGGTTACTATTGCTACTAATATGGCCGGTAGGGGGGTTGATATAAAATTGGGAGGAGTCAATTGCAAGGAAGAAGATTATGAAGAAGTTAGGTCTTTGGGAGGTTTATATATTATAGGTACGGAAAGACATGAAGCCAGACGTATTGATGATCAGCTTAGAGGAAGGTCCGGTCGTCAGGGAGATCCTGGTGAAACCAGATTTTATGTATCCTTGGAAGATACTTTAATGAGAGTTTTTGCTTCGGATACCATAAAAAATATGATGGGAACCTTTAAGATCCCTGAAGACCAACCTATAGAAAACAGATTTATAACAAGGTCTTTGGAAAAAGCTCAAGCAAAAATAGAGGGATTTCATTTTGATGCTCGTAAACAGATACTTAAGTATGATGATGTTTTAGATTACCAAAGACGTTCTGTTTATGATGAACGTAAAAAGGTTCTTTTGGGGGACAGGGAAAAAATAAATACTTTTATAGATCAAGTTTATGAACAGATGAATTCAAAACAGAAGTCACTTTTTGATTCATTACGAGAAGATATGTCTGAAGATGTTTTTTATGATTCAGTTAGGAGAGTTATATTACAAACTATAGATATACTGTGGATGGAACATTTAGAGATAATGAATCATACGCGTTCCAGCGTAAACCTTCGTGCTTATGGACAGAAAGATCCTTTGGTTGAGTATAAAAAAGAAGGACTTCGTCTGTTTAAAGAAATGAAAGAAACGGTAATTGAAGAAATTGCTACACTTTTACCTTATATTACTGAAGGAGTAAAAACCGAAGAAAGTAGAAAGGGATTAAAAGAGATACATAAAGCAGGATCGGTCATGTCTTCTTCTGATAATACCAATGAGGTTGTTAACAGTACCAAACTTCGTAATGATAAAGGGGAAAAAGTTGGACGGAATGATCCATGTGTTTGTGGTTCCGGTAAGAAATACAAAAAATGTTGTGGAAAATAGAATGTGAACTATATGGTTTTAAAATATCTTAGAGTTTGATACCTAAAATAGTTTCAGAATAAGAGTCAGTCTAACTCTTATTGGAATTAAAAAGATATTTACTTTTAATTAAGTTAATATTTGGTTTTTTAAAAAATTTCGGCTGATCTGTTTTTGTTAGAGTAACTTTTTTAAAAATAATTAAGTAAAGGATATTTGTGTTAAATATCCTTGGTTTTTAATTATGATAAGTTGTCAAAATTCTGTATAATTATTTTTTTAAAATACTTTTTGGGATAAGTGGGGGATTTTTAGAATAGTAGTTTAATTATGATCGTAAAAAGTGTAGAAATAAAGATTTTTAAACAGAACAGTTTATTTTAAAAGTGGTATAATCATAGTTATGTTAACCGGTATAATAAATTACTTAGAAGGAATAATAGAGTTTTTTGGTGTTTGGGGAGTATTTATAGCTTCATTTACAGAAGAGGTTATAGCTTTCTTACCTTCGCCGGTTATTATGACTGCTTCAGGTTTTTTTCTTTTAGACGGTCCGATTTCAGTTAGTTTTTTTATTTTTCTTTTTTTAATGATAGCCGTTCCTTATGCTATTGGTGTTACTTTAGGATCTTTTGTTTTTTATGGTCTATTATATTTTTGGGGGGAGAGTGCTATAACCAAATGGGGTAAGTTTTTTGGGGTAAGTTGGAATAGTATAGAAAAAATAAGAGGAAAGATGAAAAACAATTACTGGGATGAGATCACTTTTATGTTTTTTAGAATAGTTCCCATAATTCCCAGTGCCGCTCTTGCTTCTGCTTGTGGTTTAATAAAAATGAAACCGATTAAATATACCATAATTACACTTTTTGGTGTTTCTATTCGTGCAAGTATATTTGCTTTTTTAGGTTTTTATTTTGGTGAAACTTATCGCCAGTACGCAGAAGTGATGGCGGAAATAGAATCAATAGTAGGTTATACTTTTTTGTTTTTAGTTGTATTACTTTTGATCTTCGCTTTTATATATACACAACAGAAATATAAAAAGAATGTGTTATAATCAAGAACAAGTTTTGGTTCATGTTAAACACCAATACACAACTTAAATTTTTTACTGTTTTTGCACTAACTGTTGCAATTCTAGCTTTTTTAATCGTACTGCCTTATTTACCGGCTTTATTTCTTTCGGTGATTTTTGTGGTGACCTTTATGCCGGTTCATGATCTTATTAAAAAAATATTTGGTAGGTATAAAAATCTAACCGCTTTTATTAGCACTTTTTTGGTTCTTTTGGTTATTTTTATTCCGGTTACTTTTTTTAGCTTTCTTGTTTTTCAAGAAGCTCGGGAAGTTTATGAAAGAGGTGTTGAGGATGCTTTTGCTTTAAGAACTTTGGACGGTTTTGTGGAATCGGTTGAAGTAAAAATTTCAGAAATTTTTCCGGGTGTAGAATTGGAGGTTCGTCAATATACCGAAATAGAATCTTTGGTTAAGCAGGGTCTAAAAACAATAGTTGACTATTTTGATAGTATTTTTACGAGTTTTTTGAGGATAGGAATAAGTATATTTTTATCAGTTCTTTCTTTGTTTTATCTGTTTAGAGATAAAGATAGAGCTATCGTTGGGATAAAAAAGATCAGTCCATTAAAAAAAGAGTATAATGATATTATTTTTCAGAAAGTAACAAATGCTATTAATGCGGTAGTTCGAGGAAGGCTCTTGGTTGGAGTTATACAGGGTTTTGTAATTGGAATAGGATTCAGTCTTTTTGATCTTCCGAGCCCGGTTCTTTGGGGAATGGTAGCAGCGATTACTTCCATGCTTCCTATTGTAGGCCCTTTAATGATAGTCATCCCTACATCCATTATACTTTTTTTAAGTGGCTTTTTCTGGACTGCTATGGGAATTTTAGCTTGGGGTATTGTAGCTGTTATCGTAGTGGATGAGTATTTAGGTTCTGTTCTTATTGATCAACGTATGAATATACATCCATTACTTGTTTTAGTTTCGGTTATGGGAGGAATAAGCTTTTTTGGTGTAATAGGTTTTGTGGTTGGTCCAGTAATTTTGGCTTTATTTTTTGCTGTTTTGGAAATTTATTCACTTATCAACAACTTAGAGGAAAAAAAGACTGGTGACATAAATTAAAATAATGGTTATTATGAATAAAATTATTTTAAATTGAATATGAAAGTTTTGATGTTTGGTTGGGAATTTCCTCCTCACAACAGTGGGGGGTTGGGCGTAGCCTGTAAAGGGATAGTTGACTCCCTTAATTCTCAAGGAATTTCAGTTTCTTTTGTTTTGCCTAAGAAAGTTCCTTTAGGTCCTTCTAATAAAAATGTTATTTTTGCTGATAAAAATTCGGCTGTTTTTAATGAAAAAGGTATTGACGTTCTCTTAACTCCTTATGTTACATCTGAAAGTTACGAAAATCGCTTAAATGAAATTAAACAGGATCTTTCAAGTAATAAAAAATCAAGGAAAAAAAGACAGAAAAAACTTCATTATGGAAAAACTTTAGTTGATGAAGTTTATAGATATGGAGATTTGGCCGGAGATGTAGCGGAGAGTGAAGATCACGATATAATTCATGCTCATGACTGGCTTTCTTTTGAAGCCGGAATCGGAGCCAAAGAGGCTAGTGGTAAACCTTTGGTTGTTCATATACATGCTACCGAATTTGATAGAAGTGGGGAGAATGTTGATCAGAGGATATATGATATAGAAAGGAGAGGTTTTCATTTTGCTGATAAGATAGTTTCCGTTTCTGCTCTTACTAAAAAAACTTTAATAGATAGGTATGGAGTTTCTGAAGACAAGATAACAGTAGTTCACAATGGAATAAAAGAAGAAGATTATAAAAATGCTTTGGAGGAAACTCCGGCCTCGGTAGTTGGAAAATTAAAAGATCATGGATATAAAATAGTTCTTTTTGTTGGAAGGATCACTTTTCAGAAAGGTCCGGATTATTTTGTAAAAATGGCAAAAAAGGTTAGAGCTTATGAGCCAAATACCTTTTTTGTTGTTTCAGGTTCAGGTGATATGGAAAAACAGATGATTAGGGAAGTTGCCGCTTCGGGTATGTCAGATAGGTTTATATTTACAGGTTTTTTGCGTGGTGAATCTTTAAGAACTGTATATAAAACTGCAGATATTTATATAATGCCTTCAGTTTCGGAACCTTTTGGTTTAACTCCACTGGAAGCAATGATACAGAATACACCGGTATTAATATCAAGACAGTCCGGTGTTAGTGAAGTTGTAAATCATGCTCTTAAAGCTAATTTTTGGGATGTGGATGAAATGGCAAGTAAAGTTATTTCGGTTTTAAAAAACCCCCCTTTACATCAGTGTCTTAAGGTAAACGGAAAAAGAGAAGTCTCTAAAGTAAATTGGGATGTTGCAGCAGAAAAATTAGTTTCCCTGTATAGGCAGTTACTGTAATTTAATAACTGTTTCAAGGTTGTATTTACTGGATTGTTTTAATATACACGGCTTGTTAACATTGCTTAAAAGAGTTGGTCCGAGTTATTATGTCTTACAAGACAGTTTTTTTATAAGATCTAATTTTAAAAGCCATGGCCTCAGTTTGTTTTTATTTTCAAGTTCATCAACCATTCCGTGTTAAAAAGTATGGGATATTTGATATAGGTAACCCTGATTATTTTAATGAAGACAGTGAAACAGATCTAAACAATGAACGTATATTAAAAAAAGTCGGTAGAAAGTGTTATATTCCGGCTAATAGAGTCTTAAAAAATGTATTGGATAATAATCCTGATTTTAAAATAAGTTTTTCGTTTTCTGGAGTTTTTTTGGAACAGTGTGCCTTATTCGCACCGGAGATACTGGAGTCATTTAAAGAGTTAACAGATACAGGCAGAGTGGAAATATTAAATGAAACTTATTACCATTCTTTAGCTGCTCTTTATTCCCAAAAGGAATTTGAAAAACAAGTAAAACTTCACGGGGAAGTAGTAAAAGAACTTTTTGATATAGATCCTAAGATATTTAGAAACACAGAACTTATTTATAATAACGACATTGCTAAAGAGGCTCGCAAAATGGGTTTTAAAGGAATATTGGCTGAAGGGGCAGATCATGTTTTGGGTTGGAGAAGTCCTAATTTTTTGTATAAACCGGTTGGAATAGACGATATGGCTCTTCTTCTAAAGAACTATCGTTTATCTGATGATGTGGCTTTTAGGTTTGGAGAGAAAGGTTGGAAAGAGTATCCATTAACCGCTGAAAAGTTTTCTCAATGGTTATCAGCTTATAATGGAAGTGGAGAGATAATAAATCTTTTTATGGATTATGAAACATTTGGTGAACATCAGTGGGAGGATACCGGTATATTTGAATTTTTAAGACATTTTCCTGATGAGTTTTTGAAACACCCTGATAATAATTTTGTTACTCCAAGTGAGGCTATTGAAAAGTATAAAGTTGTAGGAGAAATAGATACATCTGACTATGTTTCTTGGGCTGATGTTGAAAGAGATATATCTGCTTGGCGGTCAAATGAGATACAACACGATGCTCTTCGTTGTATATATGAATTAGAACGTGACGTGGTTGAGTTGAATGATCCCGAAATACTTCATACTTGGAGAAAGTTACAAACATCTGATCACTTTTATTATATGTGTACCAAATGGTTTCAAGATGGAGATGTTCATAAATACTTTAATCCATATGATTCGCCTTACGAAGCCTTTATAGCTTTTAGTAATGTTATTAGTGATCTTAAATTAAGGATAGATGAAAAAAGATCAGAAAAATTAAAGGATAAAAAAGAAGAAAAAGTTGTTTCTTCCAATGAAAGTTAAATAAAGTTTTATGGGTCAAGAAAAAAAAGATAAAAAAGGTTTTTTAAGTTATTTTTTAAAAAATAATGATAAAAAAAGAATTGATAAACCGGTTTCTAATAAAAAGAATCGTTTAATTGTGAAAAATGAAAATGAAGATTTTATTAATTTTTTAGAAGGTAATGATCAAAAAAAAGAACCGGTTTCAAATAAAGGTTTAACAGAAGCTCCTTCTGGTCAGCGTTTTTTTGTTTTTGAAGGTCCTTCTGTAAAAAGTCTTGATGATCTTAGTTACTATCTTGGCACTATGACAGAAAGACAGATTCGTCATCATGTTACTGAAGATAAAAATGATTTTGCTTCTTGGGTTAGAGATGTTTTAAAGCAAGATAAATTAGCTAATGATCTTGAAAAAACTAAAAATAGAGAAGAAATGATAAATATTTTAAATAATTTTTTAAATTCTAAATAATTTTATGGCCAGACCTTTGGTTTTTGGAAACGGAATGATCTTAGTTTGCTTGGATAAAGATGCTCAAGTTAGGGATTTTTATTTTCCTTATGTGGGATCGGAAAATCACATAGGAAGAAGGGATGTTCATAAAATTGGTGTTTGGGTTGATGATAGAATTAGTTGGTTTTCAGATAAAGAGTGGAGTGTTGATGTTCGTTATAAAGAAGACATGATGACCTCGGATATTACTGCTCATAATAGTAAGATGCAGATCTCAGTTCATTTTTCAGATGTGGTTTATAATGAAAAGAATATTTTTTTAAGATCAATTACTGTTAATAATCATGCCGAAAGAGAAAGAGAGATTAGACTTTTTTTTAATCAGCAGTTTGAAATATCACAAACATATTATGCTGATACCGCTTATTATAATCCAACACTTCATGCTTTGGTTCATTATAAAGGAAGAAGGGTGTTTTTAGTAAGTGCCAGAGATGAAAATGGAGACTTTTTTACTGAGTATTCCACCGGACTTTTTAACATAGAAGGTAAAGAGGGTACCTGGAGAGATGCAGAGGATGGAAGGTTATTAAAAAATCCCATAGAGCATGGAGAGGTTGATTCTACCTTAGGATTAATTATTAATATAGAAGCAAATGGTTCTAAAAAGGCTTACTATTGGATATGTGTTGGAGAAACTCTGGGAGAAGCCGAGAGACTTCAAGGTCATCTTTTGTATAAGACCGAGGACCATGTTATTGAAAGTACCAGTAAGTTTTGGCATGCTTGGGTTAATAATTTTGATATTAATTTTGAAGGTTTAAATAGTGAGGTACAAAAAGCTTTTAAAAGATCACTTTTAACTATCAGAACTCACTGTGATAACAGAGGAGGAATAATTGCTTCTGGTGATTCGGCTCAGTTCCAATACGGAAGGGATACTTATAGTTATGTTTGGCCACGTGACGGTGTTTTTATTTCTCTTAGTATGGATAAGGCCGGTTACTCGGAAATATCCGAGAGGTTTTATCGTTTTTGTAACAGTGTTATGGCTCAAGGGGGTTACATGCTTCACAAGTATCAACCTGATATGTCTTTGGGAAGTTCTTGGCATCCGTGGATACAGGGAAACGAATCACAGTTAGCTATACAGGAAGATGAAACCGCTCTTTTACTTTTTGGTCTCTGGGAGCATTATAATTTAAATAAGAACTTAGAGTTTGTTGAAGAGTTTTACAATCCTTTTATTAAAAAAGCTGCAGAGTTTATAAAAAATTACAGAGATAAAAAAACAGGGTTACCTCATCCTAGTTATGATCTTTGGGAAGAGAACTATGCTATTTCAACATTTACAGCCGCTTCTGTTTATGGAGCTTTAATCTCTGCTTCTAAGTTCGCTGAGATCTTAGGTAAAGAAGATGAAAAGGAGAGATATATTAGTGTCGCTAAAGAGGTGAAAGAGAGTATATTAAAATATATGTATGATGAAGAAAAAGGAACTTTTTTGAAATCAGTTAATATTGAAGATGATAACATCATTCCGAACCCCATAATTGATGCCAGTTCTTTTTATGGTTGTTTTCGTTTTGGTGTTTTGTCTATTGATGACGATAGATTAAAAAGAGCTTTTGAATCAACTCAAAAGGCTTTGTCTGATCCTATACCGATAAAAGGATCTGCTAGATATGAAAATGATAAATATCATGCTCCCGAACATGGGTATAGAGATGTTCCCGGTAACCCTTGGTTTGTAACTACCCTTTGGTTAATTCAGTATAAAATAGCAAGAGCTAATTCGGAGGAAGAATTAAATTTTGTTAATGAAGAACTTATGTGGGCGGTTAAAAACTCTCTTCCTACAGGTGCTTTATCAGAACAACTTAATCCCTATACTGGAGAACCTTTATCAGTAACTCCTCTTGTTTGGAGTCATGCAGAGTTTGTTTTGGCGGTTCTTGAATATATAGAAAAAATAAGAATTTTAAGATCAGAGTAGTTTCTAAAATATAATTATAAAGTAACTTTATTTATTCTATTTCTTCTTTGTGGTAGAATTTTTTTTATGTCAATAGTAATTGCTAAATGGTTTGTGGGAGCTATATCTATAATGATAGTTGCTGAGCTTTTAGAATCAGTAACTGTTTCCGGTATATACATAGCTTTAATAGTCGCACTTTTGTGGGGTTTTTTAAATATTTTTGTAAGGCCAATTTTGATTTTTATTACTTTACCTTTGAATGTTATTACTTTTGGTCTTTTTACTTTTATTATAAACGGATCACTTCTTCTCTTTTTAGCCTCTTTTGTTGACGGTCTTTCGGTAGATAGTTTGATATGGGCTATAGTAGCTGCAATGTTAGTAGCTGTTTTGAATTGGTTTGGTAATTACATTATTGAACTAATATCTACTGAAAATAGATAAGATGATAATAGATTTAAATTATAAAAATGACTACTATTGTTACACATAATGGAAATTACCACTGCGATGATATTTTTGCCGTAGCAACTTTGTGTCTTTTTTTAGGAGAAGATGTACCCGTTGAGATAATAAGAACAAGAGATGAGGATATTATTAAAAAGGCTGATTTTGTAGTTGATGTTGGGGGTTATTATGATGAAAATAAAAAAGTTTTTGATCATCATCAAAATGGTGGTGCGGGAAAAAGAGACAATGGTGTTCCTTATGCTTCTTTTGGTTTAGTTTGGAAAGAATACAGTTACGAATTATGTGGGGATGAAGATGTGGTAGAGGAATTGGATAGAAAGATAGTTCAGTTTATTGATGCTGAAGATAATGGTGTTAAAATATCAAAAAATTTATTTGATAACATTGATGTTTATTCCATTCATGAGTTTTTTCTTTCTTTTTCTCCTACTTGGGATGAAGAAGATGTTGATATTGATAGTATTTTTAATAAATGTGTTTACATAGCCAAAGAAGTTTTGAAAAGGGAGATAAAAATAATTAAAGATAATAAAAAAGCTGAAAAATTTGTTAAAGAGTCTTATGAAAATTCAAAAGATAAAAGAGTGGTGGTTTTAGATAGATACTATCCTTGGAAAGATCTACTGACTTCTTTTTCGGAACCTCTTTTGGTAATTTATCCTTCTTTTGAAAATAGTTCTTGGCATGTACAAGCAGTACCAAAGGAAGCTAATATTTTTGAATCAAGATTATCTTTTCCTCAAAGTTGGGCGGGAAAAAGAGATTCAGAATTAGTTGAGGCAACCGGAGTAAAAGATGCTCTTTTTTGTCACAATAAAGTTTTTTTGGCGGTTGCCGGATCAAAAGAAGGAGCTTTGTTGCTTGCCAAAAAAGCATTGGATTTTTCAGATTAAAAAAATAAAATGGCCTTTACAGATGAAATAAATATACATTTAAAAGCAGGAAAGGGCGGTGATGGGGTTGTTCGTTGGCGCCATGAGAAGTATAAAGAAAAAGGAGGTCCTTCCGGTGGAAATGGGGGACGTGGAGGTGATGTTGTAATAAAGGCGGTCAGAGATGTTTATCGCTTAAGTCATTATGCTCAATTTCCTGAACTTTCTGCGGAAAATGGTCAAGATGGTATGAAAGATAGTCGTGTTGGTGCAAAAGGAAATGATCTGGAATTATTTTTTCCTGTTGGTTCTGTTATTTTAAATAAAAGTACAGGCGAAAGATGGGAACTTTTAGAGGAAGGTCAAGAAGGAGTTATATTAAAAGGTGGAAAGGGCGGTTTAGGAAATGAGTATTTTAAAAGTTCAAGAAATGTTACACCAATGGAGCAAACAGATGGTAAACCCGGAAAAGAAGCTGATTTTTGTGTTGAACTTAAATTAATAGCCGATGCGGGTTTAGTGGGAATTCCTAGTTCAGGAAAATCAACACTTTTAAATACGCTTACCGGAGCAAAAAGTAAAGTTGGAAGTTATGATTTCACCACTTTGGAACCTCATTTAGGTGATCTTTATGGTGTGATAATAGCTGATATTCCCGGATTAATAGAAGGAGCATCGGAAGGTAGAGGGTTAGGGCATTCTTTTTTAAGACATATATCACGAACAGGAATTTTGGTTTTTTGTATTTCAGCTGATTCTTCTGATGTACTTTCTGAATATGAGTTGGTTGATAAAGAAATAAGTCTTTTTGATGAAGAACTTTCAAAAAAATCAAGAATAGTGGTGATCACTAAATCTGATCTTGTTGAAGATCAGAAAATAGAAGATCTGAAAGAGAAATTAAGTAATAAAATAAAGGTTCCGGTTTATTCTGTTTCTGTTTTAGATGATGTGGCTGTTAAAGATCTTTCAGATACTTTGGTTGAAAAAATAAAGAAAGATAGGAATCTTTCATAATCTTTGTTAAATTGGTATAGTTATTTTTATTGTATTTAGTAAACAATAGTATTTAAAAAATTTATGAAAAAATATTTTCCCACAATAGGTTTAGAGATCCACGCTCAACTTTCTACTGAAAGTAAGGTTTTTTGTAGTTGTTTAAATGATCCAAATGAAAAAAATCCCAACACAAATATCTGTCATATCTGTACCGGTCAACCCGGAGCTTTGCCTGTTGTAAATAAAGAGGCTATCAAAAAGATATTACAAGTAGGAGCTTCCTTAAAAGGAGAGTTAGCTGATTTTACTGAGTTTGATAGGAAACATTATTTTTATCCGGATATACCAAAAGGTTATCAGATAAGTCAGGATAAGTATCCTTTAGTTAAAAATGCTTTATTGAATGGGGTTGAAATTGCCAGGATACATCTTGAAGAAGATACAGCAAGATCTATTCATGATAAAAGTGGAGGGACTTTAGTTGATTTTAATAGATCCGGAGCTCCTCTTATGGAGCTTGTTACAAAACCTCAAATAAGGTCGGGAGAGCAAGCCGCTAATTTTGCCAAAGAGTTACAATTGCTTTTGCGTTATTTGGGTGTAGGAGAAGCTAATATGGAAAAAGGTGAAATGCGTGTTGAAGCCAATCTTTCCATAAGTAGTTCTGAAAAGTTAGGTACTAAAGTTGAGATAAAGAATTTGAATTCTTTTAAATCGGTTGAAAAAGCTGTTGCTTACGAAATAGAAAGACATACTGAGATCTTAAATAAAGGAGAAAAGATAATTCAAGAAACAAGAGGTTGGGATGAAGAAAAACAGGTAACATTATCTCAAAGACAAAAAGAAGATTCTCATGATTATAGATATTTTCCTGAACCGGATATTCCTCCTTTTGTTCTTTCTGAAATAGAAGAGTTTTCACTAAATTCCATTGTTTCTTCTTTTCCTGAGTTGCCTTGGGAAAAAAGAGAGAGGTATAAAAATAATTTTAGTATATCGGATGATAATATAGAAATATTTATTAATTCAAAAGAATTGGCTTCTTTTTTTGAAGATTCTGTTGCTTTGATCTCTTCTGAAATAGAAGATGCTCCTAAAAAAGCTGCTAATTATATAATAAGCGATCTTTTGGGAATGATGAAAGAAGACGGAGTTGAAACCGTGCCATTAAAAGCATCTCATTTTGCCGAACTTATAACTATGATATCTAAAGGAGAGCTTTCTTCCAGAGGAGGTAAGGACGTCCTTTCTATTATGTATAAAGGTGAAGATGGGAGTGCAAAAGAGATAGCAAAAAAACATGATCTTATTCAGTCTAATGATAGTGAAAGTGTCATATCCTTAGTTAAAGAGGTTATAAAAGAAAATCCTAAAGTTGTTAAAGATTATAAAGATGGAAAAGAGAGTTCATTACAGTTTTTGGTAGGACAGGGTATGAAAAAAAGTGGAGGTTCTATTAACCCACAACTTTTCAGAGACACTCTAAAAGAGATGGTTTAATTTTTTTAAAATATTAGAATATTAAAAATACTCCCGGCAATAAAGCAGGGAGTATTTTAGTTCGTGTCTATAAGCCGAATTCTGTACTCAATAAATGTATAATTTATTGAGCGGTAGTCATTTATCTGGGATAGATGTTACCATCTACCTCAAGCGGTACTCTATTAGTAATAATACCAATAGCACGACCTTGCACCTGGGTAAGGATTTAGCCGTTTCACCTCTTCGTTTCCGAAGAGTTATTCCCAAAGGGATCCTTCACCTTTCGGTTCCGGCGTCACTGTTCGCACCTCTAACTTATTATTTTAATAATAAGTTGACGGGTGTTACCCGCTACCATTTTAGACGCTCTTAAATAGAGCGAATAGGTGTTCGGACTTTCCTCTTAGAGTTAAAACTCTAAGCGACTACCCGACACGAACAATTATATTATACAATAAAATTTTTAAATGTCCAAAAAAATTAATTTAGATTTTTAATTTTTTGTTATACAATTCATATCAAAGTTATTTTAATATGAATTATATTAGAAAATTAAGTTTCGTTTTAGTACTCTTTGTAATTTTGTCTTTTTTATTTTTTAATTTTTTAAATAATAAAGAAACAACAGTTATAGAAGAAAAAGATTATTGGGAAATAAAGTTAGATGATTCTGATCTTTTAGTAGAAGTTGCCGATACTAATGAAACTCTTATAAAAGGTCTTTCCGGTAGAAATTCCATAGGTTCGGACGGTCTTTTAATGGTTTTTAAAGAGGAGTCGCATCACGGTATATGGATGAAGGAAATGAAATTTCCTATAGATATCATTTGGATAAATTCCGATGGCAGAACTGTTTACATAGAAAAAAATGTAGACCCTAAAACTTATCCGAAAGTATTTAGACCTGATGATCCGGCCAAATTTGTTTTAGAGGTTAGTGCCGGTTTGGTGGATGAAAAGGGTTGGGGTATTGATAGTATAATGACTTTAAAGGACAAAAAATTTTAAAAAAATAATAAAAATGATCAATTTTTATTAAAATTTTATTATTTTTTTCTTTTTTTATCATTTTTAAATTAATAACGCTTTTATTTTTTCTTTTTTTATCCACAGTTTTTTGACCTGCTTTAAATAGCCTTTTTTTAAGCTGTGACTATACATATTTTTTGACGTTTCTGTCTAATTTCTTTGCTTGTAATGATAGTTTAGACTGTTACAATAAGAATATATTATTATTAATTTATATATAAAATGGTAGAAAAAGGAAAACATGTTGATTTAACCAACCCGAAAAATGTTAAAGCTTTCATAAAGCAAGTAAAGAAACGTGACGGATCTTTAGTCCCGTTTGATTTAAACAGGATAGCTGATGCTATATATAAATCAATGCTTTCCGCTGAAGAAGGTTCTGATGTTGAAGCCAGTATGATAGCTAATAAGGTTTTTGCCGATCTTGTCAGAATAAGTAAGAAGTATAAAGATTTTATTCCCACAGTAGAAGGAATACAAGATACGGTGGAGAGAGAACTTATAGTGGGTGACTATATTCAGTCTGCTAAAAATTTTATTTTATATAGAGAAAAAAGAGCTCAAATAAGAAAAAAAGGTATAAGTGTTCCTGAAAAGGTAAAAAGATTAACTAAAGAAAGCAGAGAGTATTTAAAAGGGCCTTTAGCTGAATTCATATATTACCGAACTTACTCTCGTTGGATAGAAAAAGAAGGCAGGAGAGAGACATGGATAGAAACCGTAGATAGATATATGGATTTTATGAAAGAGAATTTGGGTGGATCTTTAACTAAAGAAGAGTATGAAGAAATAAGAGAGGCGATATTAAAACAAGATGTTATGCCTTCTATGAGATTAATGTGGAGTGCTGGTCCGGCAGCAAGAAGAACTAATGTATGTGCTTATAACTGTTCTTTTATTGCCCCTACTAAATTAAAAGATTTTGGTGAAATAATTTATCTTTCTATGTGTGGTACCGGTGTGGGTTTTTCTGTTGAAAGTCAGTATGTTGAATCGTTGCCTCAGATACAGAAACAGACCGGAGAAAAATTACCTACTCATGTTATAGGAGATAGTAAAGAAGGTTGGGCTGATGCTTTGGTTTTAGGTTTGGAAACATGGTTTTCCGGTAAAGATATAGATTTTGATTATTCTCAAGTTCGTCCAAGTGGTTCAAAGTTAAAGACCATGGGAGGTAAAAGTTCCGGTCCGGAGCCTTTAATGGATCTTTTAAAATTTGCCAGAGAAAAAGTTCTTTCTAAACAAGGAAAAAGACTTTCAACCATAGATACACATGACATTATATGTAAAATAGGGCAGGTAGTTGTAGCCGGAGGGGTTAGGCGAAGTGCTTTAATATCTTTGTCTGATCTGGATGATCCGGCTATTAGAGATGCTAAAAAAGGTCAGTTTTATATATCAGAACCTCAAAGGGTGATGGCTAATAACTCTGCGGTTTATAATGAAAAACCGACTTCAACTGAATTTTTGGATGAGTGGATAGCTTTAATGAAATCTCAGTCCGGAGAAAGGGGGATATTTAACCGAGGGTCTCTTGAAAAACAACTTCCAAAAAGACGATGGGATGTTTTTAAAAAAGATGTTGATTTTTCAGGAACAAATCCTTGCGGTGAAATAGTTTTAAAATCTAAACAGTTTTGCAACCTGTCGGAGATAGTGGCTAGAGCTGAAGATACTAAAGAAGATCTGTTAAGAAAAGCTCGTTTGGCTGCTATTTTGGGAACTTATCAATCTTCTCTTACAAACTTTGGTTACCTTTCTGATGAGTGGGTTAAAAACTGTGAAGAGGAACGTCTGCTGGGAGTTTCTATTACAGGTCAATGGGATTCAAAAGAGGTAAGAAAACCTGAAGTTCTTCAGAGTTTAAAAAAAGAAGCGATAAAGGCAAATAAAGAATATGCGAAAAGATTTGGTATTAATCCTTCTACTGCGATTACATGTGTAAAACCATCCGGTACTGTATCCCAACTTGTTGATACTGCTTCCGGAATGCATCCAAGGTATGCTAAGTATTATATTAGAAGGATAAGAATATCTGTTACCGACTCTCTGTTTCATATGTTGAGAGATCAAGGTGTACCTTTTTATCCTGAAGTTGGTCAAACAGAAGATAATGCAAATACTTATGTTTTGGAGTTTCCGGTTAAGGCCCCCGATGGAGCTATAACAAACGAAGATCTAAATTACAAAGATCAACTTGATCATTGGAAAAAAGTAAAAGAAAACTATACTGAACATAATCCTTCTGTGACTATTATGGTTGATGATAGTGAATGGATATCAACTGCTAATTGGATATACAATAATTGGGATATAATAGGTGGACTTTCTTTTTTACCAAAAAGTGATCATGTTTATAAACTGGCTCCATATGCAGAAATAGATGAAGAAAAGTATAAAGAGATGTCAAAAAGGTTTACGGATATAGATTTTTCAAAGATAGTTACGTATGAAGGAGATGATAATACCGAAGGAGCTAAAGAGTATGCTTGTGTAGCAGGAGGGTGTTCTATTTAGTATTTAAAATGTATTAAGAAGTTAAACAAAAGAGTCCAAAGGACTCTTTTGTTTTTTTGATGTCAACATAATTTATATTTTATTATGGTAAAATATTTACATAAACTGAACATGAGATACTTGAAGTATTATATTTTCTTACAAAAAAAACAGATATTAATATTTTTATTAATATTTTTTTCTTTTTTATCTATTCCTCAATATTTATATTCATATACTTTTATAGATCAAAACTTTTCTATTACTTATCCTGTGTCTGAACTTGAGCCCTCAGCCGGTGATATTGTGGTTTTAAACAGGCAAACAAATAATTTTAGACTTTCAATAACAGAAGGAAGTTCAAATGTTTTTGGTGTAGTTATAGAAGATCCGGCTTTGGTTTTTAGAACTGATTCGGATTCCGTACCGATCAAAAGAACCGGAGAGGTCGGAGTTAATGTTATTTTGAAAGATGGAGATATCAGAGTTGGAGATTATATTACCACTTCCAGGATCATAGGTCATGGGCAGGTAGCGAAACCTCATCATCGATATATTGTAGGGATAGCAGTTGAAGATCTATTAGAGGATGATGTTGAAGATTCTATAACTTTATTAGATGAACAGGAGTATCCTATTGGAAATGTGAGGGTTAATTTAAAAATAGGTAGGCATGGTTCCGGTGTTTTAAGTATACCCTCTGATGATTTTGAAAGGGAAGTCTCTATGGAAACAAGTGCTACTCAAATGTTTAGTGATAACTTGGGTACCTTTCAAACAATGGGGGATAATATAACTGAAGGTGCAAGAGATGTTTTTCAGACTCGCGAAGGAGGTGTGGCTTCAAGGGTTGTTTCAACCGGGGGTATTGTAGCCGGTGCTTTTTATTTTATTCCCTCTTTTTTTCTTTCTCCTTTGGTAGTGTTTGAGATATTTCTTTTACCCCTAAGACTTTGGACTCTTACACTTGCTTTTTTTGGTATTAAAAGACGTTCTAGGCCTTGGGGTGTTGTTTATGACAGTATAACCAAACAACCTATAGACCCGGCTTATGTTCAACTTGAAGATGATAAAGGTAACGATATTAAGACAGTAATAACCGATATAGATGGTAGATTTGGTTTTTTGTTAGAACCCGGAAAGTATAGAATAAAGGTAAACAAAACTAATTATATTTTTCCTTCGGAGAAGTTAAAAGGTAAAAGGTCAGATGATATTTATAATGATCTTTATTTTGGAGAAATTTTAAGTGTAAATGAAAGGAATGCTGTTTTGAGTAAGAATATTCCAATGGATCCGGTTGACTTTGATTGGAATGAATTTACCAAAGCTAAAAAGAACGTTATGAGTTACTACTCTCCTATGGATTTTTTCAAGGCGGTCATTTTTAAATGGTTGTTTTTTATTGGTTTTATTATTGCTGTTTTGGCTTTGTTTTTAATACCTAATATTTATAATATAGTTATAGTTACTTTATATGTTTTTCTTTTCTTTATTCGTATGTTGGGTATAAAAACCCGTCGTTATGGAAGAGTACTTGAAGAAGGAACAAACCGTCCTATGTCCTATGCCGTGGTAAAGGTGTGTTTGGCTAAAAACGGAAAAGAGGTTTCTAAAGCGGTATGTGATAAAAATGGTAAGTATTTTGCTTTGGTTTCAAATGGTAATTATTATGTCAATATAGATAGTAAAGTAGGAGAGGATGAGTATGAAATGGTTTATACTTCTGATTCTTTTGAAGTAAACAACGGAATAATAAATAAAAACTTCAAAGTTTAATTTTTAAGAAGTTAACAGTAAGGTGCTTTTTGTAATTAAAAACATAATATATAATGAAAGATAATCTGGAAAATCATTTTCTTTGTTTTATGTTTAAAAATTTAAAATTTTCAGTATTTGTATTTTTGGTTAT
>CAZLGQ010000003.1:0-38670 GCA_964559575.1 uncultured Candidatus Saccharibacteria bacterium
ACCGACCAAAACCCCGATAGCCGGAGTAAGTTTTTCCACTCCCAACATCTGAACACCGAGATCTTGTACTATCCAAGCGGTGGTCAGACCGATAACACCCGAAACAGCCACCATACCGGTAAAGTACCACGGTCTTATCTCAACATCTTTGTAAGATTGGCTGTATTTAACAAGCCCGACTACTCCTCTAAAAACTCCTCCAATAAAACCTGCTAAGAAAAAGAATTCCATATTATTTTTTATTTAAATAATAACTAAATCTACTTTTACTCTACAATAAAAGTTTTGGATGTGAAAGGTATAAAAAACCTCTTTATAAATAAAAGTAAAAAATAAATGGATCACTCGTACTCTAAAGCCTCTACGGGATTTAGTTTGGAAGCTTTTTTAGCCGGATAAATTCCAAAAACCAATCCTACCAAAGCGGATATTCCCACTCCTAAAAAGGCGGAATTTATTGGAAAAACAAATTTCCAATCAAAATCAAAAAATTCGGAAATAATAACTGATCCGGATAAAGATATTAAAGCACCAAACACTATTCCCAAAACTCCCCCTAAAAGAGTTAGGATAACCGCTTCCCAAAGAAACTGTTTCTGTATGTCGGAGTTAGTAGCTCCGACTGCTTTTCTTAAACCTATTTCTTTTGTTCTTTCGGTAACGGAAACCAACATAATATTCATTATTCCAATACCTCCCACTAAAAGGGCTATGGAAACTATAAAAGATATAAATCCGGTTAAAATACCCATAACATTATTTATCTGACTTCTTAATCCCTGTTGAGTCATAACTGCAAAGTTCTCCTCTCCCTCTTCAACGTTTCTTGTTTCTCTTAAAGTAGCTTTTATATCAAACTCAACTCTGTCAACGTTAGCGGGATCATCTGCGCGGATTATGAAACGATCAAAATCACTACTTCCTAAAATGTAAGTTTGAGCTGAAGTGTGAGGGATAATAACCAGATCATCTACATTAAATATTCCTCTCTGTCCTATAGCCGGATAAACTCCCACTACACGAAAACGAACATCTCCAATATTTATACTCTCTCCTATGGCATCAGAGTGGCCAAATATTTCCTCTTTTACTCTTTTTCCTATAACCGCCACTCTTGATCTTGATCGTATATCATTTTCTATAAAATTAATTCCTTCTTCAGGTTTTATATTAAAAGTTTCACCAAAAAATTCCGATGAAGCACCAATGATCATGGAATCTCTGTACACCTCGTTTGATCTTCTGACAGAACCGGGGACTATAACAACCGGCATAATTCCTTCAAGGTTTGGAACATTGGCTTTTCTTTTCAAACCATCCAGGTCTCTTTGAGTTAAAGACTCTGCATAAAAAACATCCATCATATCACCTCCTTCCCCTGCTGTAGGAACAACGACAACAGTACTTGCTCCCATGCTATCTATTTCGGAAATGATAAGATCGGTTGCACCACGACCCATGGACATAACGGCAATTATTGAAGCTACCCCGATCAAAATACCCAAAATAGTCAAAAAAGATCTCATCTTATGCCTATGTATGGAGTTAAAAGATGTAATAATGGTGTACTTTAAATTCATATTTATTTCTCATACTGAAGGGCTTCTATCGGATCTTTTTTAGCGGCTTGGCGAGCCGGATAGAGTCCAAAGACCAAACCAACCAAAGCCGACATTCCAACCCCTATAAATACAGCTTCTACCGGAAAGACAAAAGGCCAATTAAAAGCCAGAAGTTCAGAAAGAACCATACTTGCTATAAAGGATATAGATCCTCCTATTATAATTCCCAAAACTCCCCCTAAAAGAGTTAAGATAACCGCTTCCCAAAGAAACTGTTTCTGTATGTCGGAGTTAGTAGCTCCGACTGCTTTTCTTAAACCTATTTCTTTTGTTCTTTCGGTAACGGAAACCAACATAATATTCATTATTCCAATACCTCCCACTAAAAGGGCTATGGACACTACAAATATTAAGAAAACATTAAGAATGTTCATAATATCCTCCACCAACTCTCTTAAACCCTCTTGAGTCAAAACAGAAAAATCATCATCCCCACCGGGTTCAATGTTTCTGGTTTCTCTTAAAGTAGCCTTGATATCGGAAACGGCTCTGTTTATGTTCTCGGTGCTATCTATTTTTATCCAAAATTCCTCATACTCATCATTACCTAAAATATATCTTTGAGCGGTTGTGTAAGGAATTAACACAAAGTTATCCATATTCACAGGACCAACCTGTCCTCTTTCGTCATAAACTCCAACAACTCTAAAACGAACATTGGAAACAATAATTCTTTCTCCTATGGGATCATTTTGATCAAAAAGTTCTTTTTTAACTTCCGATCCTATTACTGCCACTTTCTCACTGTTGTTTATGTCAACATCGGTAAAATTAAAACCATTAACCGGTAACATATTATAGGTTTCAGTAAAAAAATCCGCCTTTCCGCCGGTTACCAAAGCTCGGTTATACACTTCACCTCTGTAACTTACTCCTCCGGGAACAACAACCAAAGGCATTACTCCTTCTAAATTAGGAACATTAGCGGGAGTTCGTAGAGCTTCCAGATCTCTTTGGGTTAACATATCGGTAAAAAAGAAATCCATCATCATAGACCCTTCTACCTGACCGGGAAAAACCACTACCATGTTAGTACCCATCTCATCTATTTCGCTAACTATCAGTTTGGTAGCACCTTCTCCAATTGACATTATGGCAATAATGGCGGTAACTCCGATGGTTATTCCTAAAATAGTTAAAAAAGAACGGACCTTATGAGCCGAAATACTGTTAAATGCCGACAGTATGAAAAATTTTAATTTCATAAAAACCTAAGATGATCCCAAAAGCTTATCGCTTTCAACTTTACCGTCTTGTATCTTTATTTCTCTTTCGGCAAAACCTGCTGTGTACTCATCATGAGTTATCAATACTACAGTATGCCCTAATTCACTATGTAATCTTTGTAAGGTTTTCATTACTTCACCTCCGGAAACGGAGTCCAAGTTACCTGTGGGTTCATCAGCAAATATTAAGTTTGGCTTATTCACCAAAGCTCTGGCTATAGCCACTCTCTGTTTCTCTCCACCGGATAGTTTAAGAGCTTGGTAATCAGTCCTATGATCCAAACCGACCATTTTAATGGCTTGTTTTATATCGGTATCCCATTCAGCTTCCGAACTTTGGGAGTATAGAAGGGGTAAACGCACATTTTCATAAACAGTAGATCTTCCCAAAAGATTAAAGGATTGAAAAACAAATCCCATCTCTTTATTCCTTATATTAGCTATCTCTTCTTCGGTATAATCTTTAAACTCCTTACCTTGAAAACGATAGATACCGGAAGTCGGTGTAGCAAGAAAACCTAAAATATGAAGAACTGTGGACTTTCCGGATCCTGAAGGTCCGCGAATAGAAACAAACTCTCCTTTTTTTATAGAAAAAGACATACCACGCAAAACCTCCGTAACTACATCGCCGGTATAAAATGATTTATATAGATTTTCAACCTCTATTAACATGAAAAGTTATTCGGTTTCCTTCCTTAGAGCTTCAAGGTCGGCCTCATCTGCGTAAGTGATCACATCCTCTCCCGCTTCCAAGCCGGAGAGTATTTCTACCCATCCATCACTTCCACGCAAACCTCTTTCTACTTCGCGATACTCTAAAACTCCATTTTCTACCATCCGAACATAACTCTTGCCGTCTCTTTGGATTATCGCCCTTCCGGGAACAGATACTACTCCGCTTCTTTTAGATGTCATAATATCCAGATCCGCCGTCATTCCGGAACGGATACGTTCATCATAATCGGTAAAGTCCAAAAGTGTCTTAAAAGAAGCTACCCCTTCACGATCAGTTGCGACTGTTGAAACATAAGCAACAGTAGCTTCAAAATCCTCTCTGGGAAATGCATCAAATCTAGCCCTGGCAGTATCGCCAACAGATAAATTAGCTATGTCCACTTCCGGAATGTAAATATAGAGATGAGGGACACCTTCAGAGGAAAAAGAAAAGGCCGGAGAGCCGGGAGAAACTGCCTCGCCAACAGAAAGGTGTTTTTTATAAACAACTCCGTCTAAAGGAGCTCTTAAAACAGATTTATCTAAATTACTTAAGGCCAGATCAAGTGAGGCTTCAGCTCTTTCTACCAGTGCCTCTTGAGCTTTAACCTTTTCGGATCTGGCGCCTGAAACAGCAGACTCGAACTCAGATTTTGCTCGTTCATAAGAAAGTTCCGCTTCTTTTAAACCTCTTTCCAGATCTATTAATGTTTTCTCTTTATTATCTTTAACATTTTCATAAGTCTGTCTTAGTTTTGGATATGCAGAAGAATCTTTATTGGGAATTTCTACCACCCATTCCACATTAACATCACGAGCAAAGTTCTTTGGAAAGATTATCTTAAGACCCAGATCACCTAAAGGTTGAGGTGTTATGGTAGAAACTCTTCCAAATCCATCTTCCTCCAGATCAGTTTTGTAACGAAAAGAATATCCACTGTCAGCCTGAGAACGATAAAGAGTTATTCTGTACTCACCTTCTTCCAAACCTCTAAAAACCCCACTTATAACAGGAGGTTCATAACTAAAAGTTGATTCACGTTCACTTCCTGAAAGTTTGGCACGTAGATCATTGGTTAAAAGATCTTCTCTGGCATTTTCAACCTTTTTTTCTTCCACTTCTTTAGTATCAGAAAATTTTTCTTTGGTATTTTCAAAAGAAGTTCGTGCGTTTTCCTTTTTTAATTCCGCTGTTCTTAGATCTTCACCGGTTAAACCTGATGTTATTTCTTCCAGTCTTGCTTCTTCGGCTTTTAAATTGGCACGAGCACTTCTAACTTCAGAACTTTGGATCTCGGTATTTAGTCTTGCTATCGGATCTCCGGATTTTACAAAATCTCCTTCGTTGATCAGTACTTCTCTAATAACACCGGAGACTTCAAAAGATAGATCTATCTCTTCTTCAGCTGAAACTCTGGCATTACCACTTACCTCTTCTGTTACATCTCTTTCTACTGCCTGTTCAAACTCAATACCGGTTCCATCTCCTCCTGATAGAATCCAAAATATTAAAACAACAACCAATAAAAAAGGTATCCAGAAAATAGGTTTTTTAAGAGTTAAAATTAATTTATTCATTAGATATATAATAACATTTTAAATATAAAAATATCCACATATAAATTATTTTTTCCGGATTATAGAGTAATTTAAGAATTTAATTATTCCTTCTTTTTAGAAAGGTTAAAACTTCGGAATAGATCTTTCCGTTTAGCGAAACGATGCCATCTAAATTTCTAACTGAATCTTCACTATAAACAATATTTTTACCTTTAGTATCCATTATCAAGCCCCCGGCTTCCCTGAGAATAATATCTCCGGCACAGACATCCCAGAGACATGTTCTGTCGGTAGTGGTCATATACATATCCACCTTACCTTCTGCTATTAAAGTGAACTCTAATCCTATACTTCCGGTTGGAACTGTTCTATCTATTTTAGCTACTTCAAAAAAACTTTTTATATCATCACCCAAGTGAGGTCCGTTAATCACAATATTAGCAGAATTAATATCTGATATATCTGAACATTTTATAATTTTTGGCTTTTTATCCTTCTCTTTTTTAAAAGCACCCTTCCCCCTCAAAGCGTAATAAAAAACTTTCTTAACCGGAGCGTAAATAACACCCAATACCGGCTCACCTTTTTCTATTAAACCTATCATGACCGCAAAGTCATTAGATCTTTTAATAAACTCCATTGTTCCATCTAAAGGATCCACCACCCAACATCTATCTTTATTTAAAAACTTTTTATCACCTTCCTCTCCCATAAAACCGTAGTTATAACTTTTGAGGTTCTCAAAGATAAAATCTTGAGCCTTTATATCAGCTTCGGTTACTAGAGTTCTATCTTCTTTTTCATAACTCTTAAAGTTACTACTGTAATAATCCATTATAATCTCACCGGCTTTCTCTGCTGAATTTAGAGCGCTTTTTAATTCTTCTGTTATCATAAATTTTAAATAATAAAGTTATCTAATGTGAATCTGTTTTAATATAGTCTATAAAAATTACATTAACAAGAAAATATATTAACTTAAACGATATTTATTCCGGTAAACAAAATAATATTTAAATAACCAACAACACTTAATGACTTAGAAGGTGTTTTGATTTACAATAAGTAGATAGCTTTTTATGAAAAAAATAAAAAAAAGAATAGGAAAACTTCTTAGATGGAGTCAGAAGTATACAAAGACCGATATGATATATGTTGCCAGAGGAGGTTTCTGGCTTTCTGTTGGAAAGGTTTTTATCACTCTTGCATCTATAATCACCACCATAGCTTTTGCTAACCTTATTCCGGCAGAAACGTACGGAACATATCTCTTTATTATCTCCACAGCGGGAATAGTGGGTATATCATCCTTACCGGGAATGGGATCAGCAATGATAAGAAGCGTAGCGAAAGGAAAAGAAGGCTCACTGGATACCGCTTTTAAAACCAAATTCAAATGGGCTTTGATAGGTTCGGTTGTCTTTCTTTTAATGTCGGGTTGGTACTATGTTAACGAAAACATTATCTTATCTGTAGCTTTTTTAATTATAAGTCCTATTTTTCCTTTAAAGTTATCAAGTGGGGTGTTTGCCGGTTTTTGGAACGGTAAAAAAAGATTTGATAAAAAAACAATACTTAGAGTATTAGTAGATGTTGCAATTGCCACATCTGTTATTATAACTCTCCTCCTAACTGATGATCTTTGGATAATTGTATTTATCTTTTTCTTCTCTACGGCTACCGCTCAGTACCTGGCATACTTATACTCATCCAAAAGAAAAGATAATGAAGAAACCGATGAAGAAATGATACCTTATGGAAAAAATCTTACTCTTATGAGTATTATAGACACCACAGCTTCACACTTAGATAAAATAATTATTTGGAAACTTTTAGGTCCGGCACAGGTTGCGGTTTACACACTTTCTATAAAACCTATAAAAAAAGTTAAAGGCTTCCTTCCTATAAGTTCACTGGCGCTACCTAAACTTTCAGAAAACGGAATAAAAGATCAAAAAAGAAAGAAAAAAATATTACGAAAAATATTAATGCTTTTTTTAGTAAGTGTTCCCTTTGCTGTTTTCTTATTCTTTTTTGGTCCCTTTATTTACAAAATAGTCTTTCCGGAATACATGGAATCAGTAAAGTTTTTTCAGGCAATGACTTTTTTAATAGCAATGCTTCCAACAACTATTCTTAAAACCGCATTGGTAGCCGAAAAGAAAACCAAATATTTATACATAACCAGAACAACGGTTCCTTTAATAAAGATTACTCTGTTTTTAATCCTGACACCTATCTACGGGATCTGGGGAGTAGTATCTACTCTTTTAATAATATCTATTGTTTCAACTGTATTTAATCTATACTTTTTTTGGAAGATATAATCGCTGTTTTACCATTTTTATAAATATACTCATATCCATTTACAGTTTGAGAAATACTAAAACGGTAAGATTCTTTTCTTGAAATATCATAGGCCTTTCTTTTCCAATTTTCTTTATCGGACAGTATGTTACTTAACTTATCTTTAAACTCGTCACCTTTATTTACTTCAAAAAGAAAAGGTTCAAAATTAGAAATTACTTCAGGATTACCTCCGGTTTTTGATATTAAGATCGGAACTCCCGAAAAAAGAGCTTCCAGAGTAGTGATGGAAAGTCCTTCATAATGACTGGTTAAAACAAATACATCAAAACCTTTTAGTAGCCTTCCGGCATTTGAATACTCTCCTATTAAAAAGAAACTGTCTTCAATATCTCCTTCTTTTATCATTTTTTTAAGATGATCATAATCCGGACCATCACCTATTACCAAACAGACAGCTTCAGGAAAATTCTCTTTAATGCTCTTCCAGTTTTTTATTAAAAACTCATAGTTTTTCTGATACGCCAAACGGCCGATAGAACCAACAATAATCTTATCTTTAAAAACTCTGCCTGATACTTTCTCAATTTCCTCTCTAGCAAGATCTCTTTCTAAAAACAAAACCTCAGTTAAAGGAAGCCCGTTATAAACAACGATACCTTTTTTACCAAGCCCTATATCTTTAGCACTCTGAAAATTCTCTTTACTTACAAAAACCTCTTTATCAACAAACAAAACGAAAAAACGAAAGATCAAACGATAAAAAATTCTTTTTATCGTTGAAGTTTCATGTCTCTTATCAAGAAAAGACATTCCTCTATATGTAAAAACAACATAAGGCCTGTCTCTAAAAAGTAAAAAAGAACTTAATGCTCCCAAAAGAGCATTGGAACTGTTTATATGTAAAACATCAAATTTTTCTTTTTTTAAAAAGTCCTTTAATTCAAAAATAAATTTTATATTTTCAAAAACACTAAACGAACGTTTAAGATTTTTAAATCTTTTAGTGGGAATTCCCCATTTTTTACACTCATTAGATAAAAACTCTCCCTCACCAAAACCAACTTTTACATCATAGCCTCTTTTAATAAATTCACGAGAGAGATTCAAAACAGACATCTGAGCCCCTCCTACCTCCGCTAAAGTAACCAATATTAAAACCTTTTGTTTTTCTTTCTTCATTTTATTCCAAGCCTTCAGAGATCTTTAATTCTTTTATTCCTTCTTTAATAAAAACGGAAGGTTCCCAGTTTAAAAGTTTTTTAGCTTTACTGTTATCTGACAGAGAATGTTTAGGTTCAAAACGAGGATCTATATACTCAACCTCTCCTCCTATGTACTCAGCTATCTGATTTACAGAAGTTGATAAACCTGAACCTATGTTTATTGTTTCTCCTGAAAAAAAATCCTCTGATCTAGCTGCTAATATATTGGCTCTAACCACATCACGAACATGCACAAAATCACGAGTTTGATTTCCATCACCGGTTATAGTCAACTTCTCTCCTTTTTTTCTTTTTTCTAAAAACTTGGCAATAACAAGCGAAGAATATCCTCCAACATTCTGTCTATTTCCATAAACATTAAAATAACGTAAAGAAACAGTGGGTAAACCATAAACTTTTGACCAAAGTTTGCAGTACTCTTCAGCTATATATTTATGTAAAGCATAGGGACTTTTGGGATCAGGTTCATCTGTTTCTTTCATTAACTCTTTTTCATTTTCTCCATAAACAGAAGCAGATGAAGACAGAATGAACTTTTTAGCATCTTTTTTTACTAACACATCCAGTAGATTAAGTACACCGGTTACGTTTACTTCATGGGTTTCTAGTGGATTATCAATAGAGTACTGAACATTGGGAATTGCGGCGGTATGAAAAACATACTCACCTCCTTTAAAGATATCCTCCAAGGAAGATCTATCTCTTATATCAACCTCATGAAGTTTAGCTTTGGAATTAATATTAGTCTCCTTTCCGGTTATTTGATTATCAATAACAGAAACTTCCACCCCCTCTTCTATTAAAGCATCAACGAGATTACTACCTATAAATCCAACTCCTCCGGTTACTATAACTTTTTCCATAAAAATATATTACTTTAATTAAAAATGTTCTTCAAATTAACTCTTATCTTCTTTGTTTTTATAATTCAAACTTTTAATTTTCTTTTTAGAAAGAGGAAATTCTATATAAAAGGTTGAACCTTTTCCTTCTCCTTCAGAATGAAAACCAATGCTTCCACCAAGATCTTCTACTATATTCTTAGTAATATAAAGACCCACTCCCAATCCTTCAGTATACTTTGTTTTGGCTCTACTTCCTCTAAAGAACATAGAAAAGATCATACCTTTAGTTTTACTATCTATTCCTATTCCGGTATCTTTAACCTCCAATCTGGCGTTATTATTATTTACAGAAAGATTAATGGAAACCTCTCCTCCTCTTGGAGTGTATGTCAGAGCATTCTCCAACAGTACTTTTATAATAAATCTGGCACTTCTTTCTTCAATAGACACTATCATACCCTCAGCAATATGATCTTTTATTTCCACACCTTTTTGTTGGGCTATCTTTTTTTCTTCATTTAAAACTTCCCTACAAACAGAAGACATATCAACATCCCTGTGAAAAGATCTAAACTTTCCTCTTTCTTCCGACACAGTTATTAAAAGCTCCAAAAGCTCAAGAATATTTTTACTTGAGTAATCAATAACATTAATGGAATCTTTCCCTGTATCTGTTAGTTCTTCATTTTTAAGAGACTCTATGGCCCAAGTTATACGAGTAATGGGAGTTCTGAATTTGTGAGTAACTACAGTTATAAAATCTTTCTTTAACTCTTCGGTCTCTTTCATTCCTCTCCATACATATAAACCTAAAGAAACGGCTACCAAAGAAAAGATAAAAGGTGTTAACCAATAAGAAAGTAAAGGGTAATGATACTCAATAATACTGTTTAAATAAAAAAAAGATCCTAGTAACAAAGTACCTAAAAAAACCACAATTGCATAAAAAAGAGCTTTTTTAGCAATAATACGAATATTCATAAGGTCATAACGAACAATGGCATAAGCTAAAACCACAAACACAAAAAAACCACTCAATGAAGGACTAAAAGCTAGAAATCTATTATCACCCAAAACCAAAGGTATAAAAAGACTTAAGACCCCGCCAATGGATACTCCAATAAAGAAACCTAAAAGGACTGTTTTTATCGCTCTTTTAGCTCTTCCTCTTTTTCTGTTCATTTTAGAAACAAGAACACTTACTCCCCAAAAGATATATAAAACCATAAAAGCGGAGAAAATATATACACCCCAGTTCCAATAAACAGATATTTCATTTTGTACGTAATAATAATCGTAGGAGATCTTTTCAAAAAAAATTATTGGTGCCATTACAACCGGAAATACATATATCAAAACAAGTTTAAACCAAGGAAGTTCTCCTTTGTTCTCAGGAAAGACATAGGCGAAATAAACAAATAAAGAAAAAATAAAACTTGGCCCTATATATGCTACATTAGACAAAAAGTTTGGGTATAAATACTCAAGTGGATAAGCCCAAGTCACAAGATGAACTGAAGTCCATAGAAAGTAAGAAACAGTAAAAATTAAAAAAGAAGCATTTACCCTGTTCTTTGGATCTTTCTTAAAGATCCAAAAACCTAAAGAAAGTAAAGCTACTCCCATTGAAAATATTAAAACACCGATCAAAACTGAATAAGGTTCAATCATAAAAATATTTTATCAAAATTTTTTAAAATAATCTTCAAGTTTAAAAACCCTACACAACAGGAAACTCCATAAAGAAAGTTGAACCCTCTCCTTCTCCTTCGGAATAAAAACCAATATCACCTCCCGTCTCATCAATTATTCTTTTTGAAATATAGAGTCCTACACCTAAACCTTCGGTATACATTGTTTTGGCTTCGTCTCCTCTGAAAAAGGTCGTAAAGATAAAGTTCTTTGTTTTTTCATCCATTCCGATACCGGTATCCTTAACTTCCAGTTTGGCTTTTTTGTTTGAAGAAGAAAGAGTTACAGAAACCTTACCTCCTTCCGGTGTGTACATTATGGCGTTATCGATCAGAGATTTAATAGCAAAAGATACTTTACTTTTCTCGGCAAGAACAAAGATATCTTCGTCAACATTAATATCAATACTGATGTTCTTTTGAGAAGCTACTCCTTTGTAATCAAAAAGAATACCTTTTAAAAGTTCAGAAATATTTATCTTTTGATCTAAATTATGTTCTGTTCCTTTTTCGTCAGATATGGTAGTTAACATGTCTACTAACTCAAGTATATTCTTGGTAGATGTCTCTATGGATCTAATATTTTCTTTGTCTTCTTTTTTTAAATCGGATCGTTTAAGGTCATCAAGTGCCCAAACCACCCTAGAAAGAGGAGTTCTGAATTTATGAGTAACAACTGTAACAAACTCATGCTTCATATCTTCAGAAGCACGCATTCCTTTCCAGATGTATACTCCTAAGAATACAGCGATGATAGAAAATATGGCCGGAATAAGCCAAAGAGAAAGCGTGGGGTAATCTTCTTCTATAAATCTACTTAAGAAAATCGTACCACTTAACAAAAGGGTTGATGAAGCAACGACGGTGGCATAAAATAGGGCTCTTTTGGCTATTACCTTTATTTCCATAAGATCGTAGCGGACGATGGCGTAAGCAACCATAAAAACCACAACTAAAGATGATAAAGATGGACCAAGATCAATTAAATCAGATCTATTAAAAAAAATAGGAAGAAAAACCGTAAAAAAAGTCCCTATAACCAATCCGGAAACTAATGCAAAGGAAACGATCAGTAGAGATCTTCTGTTTGTTCTTCCTTTTTCATTTTTTAATTTATACAAAAAATTAAAAGCAATTAAAGCTATAAATATAAATATCAAGAAGTGATAAAGATACGAACCCCAACCCCACCCTATTGAGTATCCACCACCCGGATCAACTTCCCAAAAAGTGGTAATCCTTTGAGTTAAAGCAAGAGGAATCGTTATGACGGGAAGTAAAAAAATAAGTATTGTTTTTCTTCTAGAAACTTTCTCATCAGCCTTAGGAAATATGTATGAAAAATACAAGAAAAAAGTAAAAGTAAAAGAAGATGCAAGATAGGACATATTAGACCAAAAATTAAGAATCTCGCTTACCGGAGGAGAGAGATTAAAAAGAAAGTGAGCATAATTCCAAGAAAAAGCTGATACAACTATCGCAAAAAAGACTTGATTTATCTTATTGTAAGGACCCCTTAAAGAGACCCACAAACCCAAAACCAAAAGAAAAGCACTTGGTATTATAATGATCAGAGAAGATGTTATGGAATCCATATATCTATATATTCTTATTAAATAAATTTTAACAGAAAAAATAAAAAAATTCTTTTAAAAACATCCTTTTAAGTTTGAGATATTATCCTTTCAACATCTTCGGAATTTTGAGCTGACATAAGTTTTGATCTTAACTCTTTAGCTCCTTCCCATCCGGAAACATATCCTCTAAAATGCTTTTTTACTTCAGAAAAATTCTTCTTTCCTGAAAATAACTTTTCAAAAAGATAACAGTGTTCCAAAAGAACTTCTAGTCTTTTTTCTTTTGATATATCGGATATATCAACATCAGGATCAAAAAACCATGGATTACCTAAAACCGCTCTTCCTACCATTCCACCATCCGCTCCTGATTTTTTTACTTTTTCATAAAGATCATGAACAGAAAAAAGATCTCCGTTACCTAAAATCACTGTTTCTTTATTTATCTTATCACGAATATGAACAGCTTTTTCTACCAAACTCCATCTGGCTGGAGCTTTATACATATCTTTTTTTGTTCTGGCGTGTAGGATCAGAGCATCGGGCTTTGCTTCTAATATTACACTTAACCAATCCTCAATTTCATCTTCAGAAAAGTACCCGGCTCTGGTTTTAACCGAAAGAGGAACCTCTCCCAGTTCTTTTTTTAAACCCCTTATTATATCTCCGGCTAATTTCGGATCTTTAATGAGTTCCGAACCGGCACCCTGTTTACAAACCGATCTATCCGGACATCCCATATTAAGATCAACTCCATTAAAACCCATTTCTACCGCCATAGAGGCAGACCTTTTTAATCTATCAAGATCAGAAGAAAAAAACTGAACCACTATCGGTCTTTCAATTTCGGAATACTTCATATTTATCTTTATCTCTTCTTTTTCTCCCCAAAAAAGACCATCGGAAGAAATAAATTCAGTATAAACAACATCAAGAGACCTTGATCTAAAAGAGGACAGCTCTTCTTCTCCATAATTTCCAATATCTTTTCCTTTATAGTTTGAATACTTAACAACCATAAAACGGAAAGCGGCGTCAGTAACTCCCGACATAGGAGCTAGAGCAACTATCGGATGTGATATTTTTTTCCAAAAGTTAAGATCCTTCATACTACTCTCTTAATTTAGGTTGAAAATGATCAGTTAAATCCACCTTTTTTGATTCATAAGACATTTCTCCATCTTTAACTAAAACCGTAAACACCAAACCTTCCATTGTTTCTTTTGAAAAGTACTGGTCAAATATAAAGTTTCCTAAACTATATACTATAACTCCGTTATTATACTCCTCTATAGGTTGAATAACGTGAGGATGATGTCCAATAACCAAATCTGCTCCGAGATCTATCGCTTTAGTTGCCAAAAACCTCTGCCTTTCACTTGGCTCTTTCATATACTCTTTGCCAAAATGATATGAAACGACCAATAAGTCAACTTCTTTTGCGGATTTTTCTATTAAAACATCATGATAATCAGATCTTGATAAAAGTATTCCGGGATTTTTATCATCAGCTTCCAACCAATCAGGACCAATATCAGTAAAACCCAAAAAACCAACTTTAAAATCTTCTATTTTAATTACAGAAACTTCTTTTGCATCTTTTAGATCAAAACCGCCACCCACCGAACTTATACCATAAGCATCTAATCTATTTAGCGTATCTGAAAAAGCGTCCAATCCCCAATCTCCTGCATGATTATTAGCAACCGATAAAACAGAAAAGTTATAATCCGAAAGATGATCCAAAACCAAAGGATCCATTCTAAAAGAGTAAATACCTCCTACATCCATTCCTTTATCAGAAACCGGTCCTTCTAAATTACCAAAAACAATTTCAAAATCTTTTAAAAAATCAAGATACTTTGTTATATACCCATAACCACCATGTTTATCTGCAATGTTTCTTACTCCTCTGTCCATCATTATATCTCCCACAAAAGCCATCTCTAAAGAAACCGGATCTTCTTTTTCGTAAGAAACAGTATCATCGGGTCTAATAAATGTAGAAGTAAAATTTAAATACAAAAAAACTACCAAAATAACAAAAAAAGATGCAGACAAAACAAAAAACAGATGATAAAAAATATCTTTATTGCTCATTTTCCTTCATCTTACGATAAACTCTTCCATCAAAACGAAGATCCAGATAATAAAATGCCGGATCTCCATCAACCACGAGTTCTTCAGTACTTCCCCTAAAAAAACTATGCAGTTTAGAGAAATCCTCTTCCAAAGAACCTTCGCTGTTTAAATATATATGACCCTCTCCTTTAAGAAATATTTTTATCTTTTGATCTTCATTGTTTATATAAACAGCATTTGATCTAAGATCAAGATTCTCTATATGTAAAATGAACTCTCTTATCTCTTCCAATTTATCCGGAGAAGTTACATAAGACCTTATAGGTTGATCCAAATCAACATCTCCTCCATAGTACCTAAAAAAGACATGCCCCGAAAAAAAAGGAGCCGGAGAATACACAAAGCCATTCTCATCTACATAAAAACACTCTTTTGATTTTTCAGGGCTTTCACCGCACCATAAAAACTCCGAATCCCTTTCTTTTACAGAGATCTTTAAAGTATTTAAGTCCACTCGCTTAATATCAAGATCTTTTATACGAGGAATATTGAATCTCAAAGCTCTATCCAGCTCTTCTTTGGGATAGATCAAAAAATTTCTTCTAGGTAAGAAAACATAAGAACCGGAAATAACATCCGCAGTTATATCAAGGATCTCTGACTTATCTATTACACCGTCAATTTCAAGATCTACTTTTCTTATTTCAAAATATTCCAAACGGGAAACAAAAGTGATCAAAATAATAACCAAAACAGTCCCCAAAAAAATTATTCCGAGTCTATCAAAAAAAGCCTTTATTTTTTCTTCTCTTTTTTTCTTTTTAGCTTTGGAAATAGGCATCTACCTAGTATAACACCAACTAAGAAACAGGTTCCAATCTTTCACGGTTATTCATATAAGGACGAAGAGCCTCCGGTATTAGTACCGAACCATCAGCCTGTTGATTGTTTTCAAGAATAGATATAAGTAAACGAGGTGTAGGAGCGGCGGTACAGTTTAGTGAGTGAACAAAAAACATTTTGCCATCCGTATCACGATAACGAATATTCAACCTTCTGGTTTGAAAATCATGGAAATAAGAAGCAGAACTTATCTCACGGTACTTATCTTCCGAAGGAACCCAAAGTTCTACATCATACTTTTTAACCTGTCCTAAACCAAGATCACCACCACAGTTTATAACAGTTCTATAAGGAATACCTAGAGTTTCAATAAAAGCTTCTATATTTCCATTTATCCATTCATGCCACCTTACCGACTCTTCGTGATTAGCTTCACATAAAATCACCTGTTCAAATTTATAGAACTCATGAACACGCATTAATCCTTTAGTGTCTTTTCCGTATGATCCGGCTTCTCTGCGAAAACATGGAGAAAATCCTAAAAACTTAATAGGTAGATCTTTTTTATCTATGATCTCATCCATATAGTAACCCATAATAGGAACTTCCGATGTTCCGGTTAGATATTGACCATCCTGAGTTTTATAAAGATCATCTTCTCCTTGAGGTATATATCCGGTTCCTAAAAACATCTCTTTGTTTATAAGGCTTGGCGTCATTATGGGAGTAAATCCACTTCCTTTCATAAAGAAATCTATGGCATGTTGCCAAAGAGCAAAGTTCAAAAGAAAACCATCTCTTTTGAGAAAGTACCCTCTAAATCCGGAAACCTTGGTTCCTCTTTCAAAGTCAGCCAGTTTCAAGGTATCCGCTATCTCAACATGACTCTTGGGAGTAAAGTTAAATTTTGGTTTACTCCCCCACTCTTTTATTTCTTTATTCTCCTCATCACTTTTTCCTTCCGGAACCGTAACATCAGGAATATTTGGAACAAGTAACATATAACTTCTCCACTCTTTTATAATACCTTGAAGTTTAGACTCTCTTTCTTTGAGTTCCTCTTTTAACTCTTGCATTTTTTTTATCGCCTCTTCTTTTTGAGGACCGGAAGACTGAGAGATCTCTTGATTAGCAGTATTTTGTTTTTCTCTTAACTTTTCAACTACTTGAATCAGGGATCTTCTTTTATCATCAATTTCCAAAAGTCTATCTATATCAACATCAACATTTTTTTTGCGAGCAGAATCTTTTATTATATCTTTATTCTCTCTAATAAAATTTATATCTAACATAAAACAAATAACTATTAACTAATAATGATCCCTGATAAAGATCTTATATAAATATATTACCTTCTTTAAAAAGAAATTAAAAGAATATCAACGAGTTAAAATCTAACTTTGGTGTTAAAGTATAAAAATGGACCAAAAGATAAAAGAACTAAAACCGAAATACTTTCCTTATCTACTAAACGAAATAGATGATCCTCCGGACAGACTGTACCTAAAAGGAGAACTCCCTTCAAAGGATCTAACATTTCTCTGTGTAGTAGGATCAAGAAAGATCTCAGATTACGGAAAGAGAGCCTGTTCTAAAATAATAGAAGATCTCTCCGGTCTACCTATTGTTATAGTTTCCGGATTAGCTTTAGGAATTGATGCCAAAGCTCATGAATCCGCAATTAAAGTAGGTTTAAAAACAGTCGCAGTTCCCGGATCCGGACTTGATCCTTCCGTAATATATCCTAAAAGTCATCTAAATCTCTCAGAAAAAATAGTAAGATCAGGTGGGGCTCTTCTTTCGGAATTTGAACCAAATTTTGAAGCAACAAAATGGAGTTTCCCAAAAAGAAACAGAATAATGGCCGGAATATCTCATGGTGTTTTAGTTATAGAAGCACAAAAAAAATCGGGAAGTTTAATAACCGCAAAGCTGGGGCTTGAATATAACAGAGAGATCATGGCTGTTCCGGGTTCTATCTTTTCTTCCTTATCTTCAGGAACAAACTATTTAATACAACAAGGAGCTTACGCTATAAACAACGCAAAAGATATTCAAGATATCTTTGGTATTAAAAAAAACAAAGATCCAAAAACAGAATTAATGCTTTCTGATGAAGAAAAAAAGATCCTGAAATTCATCATATCTCCTATAAATAAAAATGAACTAATAAAAAAAAGTAAAATGGATGTATCAAAAGTTAATACCTTAATATCTTCCCTTGAAATAAAAGGGGCGGTTTATGAGTCCGGAGGTAATATATATCCGGAAAAAAACTAAGAGATCTCATCCATTTCAAAAGGTACCAACCTTTCAAATTCCTTCCATTTCATCTCAACAGAACGATCTCTTCTGCCAACATTAAAAATTATACTTTCTACATCTTTGACACTGTCGTCAACTATCATTTTTACTCCACAGATCAAACCAAACGGATAACATCCACCAACTTCACAACCCATAACCGACAGAACTTCTTCGTGAGAAACCAAACGGACATCACTAACTCCTAAAATAGACCGAATCTTTTTAGAAGAAACCTTTCTTTCACCGGGTAAAACCAAAAGAACCAATCCTTTTTCTGTTTTAAAAAGAAGGGACTTTACACCTAAAGCTTTGGAACCCTTAACCTCCTTGGCTTCTTTGCTTGTAATAACCGGTTTGTGTTTACACAAAAGATATTCAGCGTTATTAAAATCAAGAAAAGATATTATTTCATTGTAAGGGTCTTTTTCCATAAAAATATCTAAGATCAAAAAAATGTTAACATAAATAAAAAATACTGTCCTCTTGACTATAATTAAACATTTGGTTAATCTTTTGAAATTTGCAAAATATTCATCCTTATAGTAGTAATGTATAAAACATGTCCAAAACAGATAAAAAACTTGTGATAGTAGAGTCCCCGGCTAAAGAAAAAACCATCTCAAAATATTTGGGAGATGGTTTTATAGTCAGATCATCCGTGGGACATATAAGAGATCTGCCAAAAAGCAATAAAAATGCCATTGATATTGAAAATGGTTTTATTCCTAATTATGAAATAGTTCCCTCAAAAAAAGATGTGGTTGAAAAGATAAAGTCATCTGCCAAAAAAGTTAACGAGGTTCTTTTGGCCACTGACCCCGACAGAGAAGGAGAAGCTATAGCTTGGCACATAAAAGAAGCTGCCGATCTAAAAAATACCAAAAGAGTGGTATTTAATGAGATAACTAAAGAAGCGGTAAAAGAAGCTTTAAATAATCCAAGAGATATAGACGAAGATCTAAAAGAAGCTCAAGAAGCAAGACGTGTATTGGATCGTCTTTTTGGTTACGATCTTTCTTCTTTTATATGGAAAAAAGTGAGATATGGATTATCTGCAGGTAGAGTTCAATCTCCGGCACTTAGAATATTGGCTGAAAGAGAACGGGAAATAGAATCTTTTATCTCTGAAAAGTATTGGAGTATTTTTGCAGAGCTAGAAACAGAAAATAAAGAATGCTGTACCTTCAAATGTTCTGAAGAACCCAGAGATCCGGAGAAAGTAAACTTTATATTAGAAATCGGAAAGAATAAAAAATGGTACGTAAAAGATATTAAAGAAAAAACAGTAAAAAGAAAACCCAACCCTCCATTTATAACTTCAACTCTTCAAAGAACAGCAAGTTCAAGACTAGGTTTTAGTCCTTCAAAAACAATGTCTGTGGCTCAGAAACTTTACGAGGCAGGACTTATAACATACATGAGAACCGACAGTACCGCCTTGTCTTCTCAAGCAATAGGACAGATAAGTTCAGTTGTAGAAAAAAAATTCAAAAAAGAACTTTTGTCTATAAGAACATTTAAAACAAAAAGTAAAAATGCTCAAGAAGCTCATGAAGCAATAAGACCAACTAACTGTATTAAAGAAACAGCAGGAAGAACTCCCGAACAGAAGAAACTATATGAACTTATATGGCAAAGAACAGTAGCTTCACAAATGAAAGAAGCAGAGATAAAACAAGTTAAAATAACCGCTCAAACAAAAGAAAAAGAAGAGATCCCTGATTTTAATGTAAATGGAAATCAGATCATGTCTGAAGGATGGCTTAGGGCAGATCCCAGATCAAAAGGAGAGGAAATTGAACTTCCTAAAACGAATATCGGCGAAGATCTTTCTCTTATAGACATAACAACTGAAGAAAAAGAAACTCAACCGCCTTCCAGATACTCGGAAGCAGGTCTCATTAAGGAATTGGAAAAAAGAGGAATAGGTAGACCTTCAACCTATGCTTCAATTATCAAAACACTTCAAGACAGAAGTTATGTTGAAAAGATAAACAGATCACTAAAACCTACCGATACCGGAATGGTGGTAAGTTCTTTTTTAGAAAAAAATTTTAACTCATATATTTCAGATTCCTTTACCGCAAAAATGGAAAATGATCTTGATAGTATTGCTCAAGGAAAGAAAAAATACTTGGATATCCTTAATGAATTCTATACTCCTTTTAAAAAAGGAATATCTTCAAAAGATTCCATAGAAAAGATAACAAATTTAGGAGAAGCGGGAGATGAATATAAATGTCCAAAGTGTAAAAGTAATATGATAATAAAACTGGGAAGAGGTGGAAAGTTCCTTTCGTGTTCAAACTTTCCAAACTGTGATGGATCTTTAACTATTGATGGTAAAGAGATAAATGGTGATACTCCTATTGGACAACATTCAGAAACCGGAGAAGATGTTTATCTTCTAACAGGAAGATACGGACCTTATGTTCAACTTGGAAAAAACTCAGATAAAAAAGAAAAACCCAAAAGAGCAAGTGTGCCTAAAGACAAAGATCCGGAAAAAGTAACATTAGAAGATGCTGAAACATACTTATCTCTTCCAAGGAATCTTGGGAACCATCCTGAAACCGAAAAACCAATAAAAGCAAGTTCGGGACGTTTTGGTCCTTATGTTGTCCATGATGGTGTTTATGCTTCCCTAAAAAAAGATGACGATGTTTATAAAATAGACATAAAAAGAGCACTGGAACTATTAAAAGAAAAAGAGGAAAGAAAAAACAAGAAAAACAAAAAGTAGCTTTTAAAATATTGCCAAAAACCTACAAAAGATAGTATAATTTCTTAATGTCTGACCCTAAAGAAATAATAAACTTGATATCATCTCCAAGTTCTAAAGAAATAGAGATGATAAAAAAGGCTTACTATTTTGCAGAAAAATATCATGAAGGATATGAGCGTCTTTCCGGTGAACCTTATTTCACACATGTTTTTGAAACCACGAAAATACTTGCAGAATTGGGCTTAAGAGGTAAAACACTTATTGCCGGTATACTCCATGATGTCATAGAAGACAGTGGAGCCGAACCTGAAGAAATAAAAGAAAAATTCGGGGAAGAAGTTCTTTCTTTAGTAGAAGGAGTTACAAAACTTGGTAAGGTAAGATATCACGGATTAGATAGACACAATGAAAGTTTACGGAAGTTATTTGTAGCAACAGCTAAAGACATACGTGTAATAATAATAAAACTGGCAGACAGACTACATAATATAAGAACATTAGAACATATTCCGGAAAAAAAACAGGTTCGTATAGCCAAAGAGACCTTGGATATATATGCACCCATTGCTTACAGATTAGGTATTCAACGTCTTCATAAAGAACTTGAAGATGGTGCTTTTTCTTATGTTTACCCCGAAGAGTATAAAGAAATAAAAGAACTATTTGATAAACAGAAGGCAATTAAAGAAGAAAGTTTGACCAAGTTTCATAGATCTATAATAAAAGAAATGACGAAACAAAATATTAAATTAATCAGAGCAGATTATAGAATAAAAGGTCTGTACAGTCTTTATCTTAAGTATCTTAGAAAAGATAAAGATATAAGTAAAATATATGACATCTTAGCCATAAGACTTATAGTGCCTTCGGTATCAGACTGTTACAGAGCTCTCGGTGTGGTACATGGAACATGGAGACCTATGCCCAACAGAATAAAAGACTACATATCCTTTCAAAAACCTAATGGATACCAAAGTCTTCACACAACTGTATTCACGGGAGATGGCAGTATTTCTGAAATACAAATAAAAACAGAAGAAATGAATCGTGAGGCTGAATACGGAATAGCTTCTCATATTGCCTACAAAGAAGGTTCTATAAAAGGAAAAAGTTGGATATCCGCACTTATGCCCTTTAGTTGGACAAAAGAAGAAACTGAAGATAAAGCAACAAAACTCACAGAAACTGAAAAAGCTCCATATTGGCTTAGAGATATACTTAAAGATGACTCGTCATCTGAAGATACCTCAAACTTTGTAGATTCACTTAAAGGAGATCTTTTTGAATACAGAATATTTGTATTTACTCCCAAAGGAGACGTAATAGATCTTCCTATAAACGCTTCACCTATAGATTTTGCTTATGCTATCCATTCCGACATTGGAGATAAAACATTCGGTGCTAAAGTAAACGATAAAATGGTAGCTTTAAGTAAAGAACTTAAAAACGGAGACACTGTTGAAATACAAACCCGATCCGGAAGTAAACCTTCCGAAAAATGGTTAAGATATGCAAAAACTTCTTTAGCTCAAAGAAAAATACGACAGGCTTTATCTAAAAACACCAAAGATTCAAACATGTATCCAAATAAGAAAAAATAAAAAAATCTTATTTAAATAGTAAAATTACGAACCGAGTATAGATCATCATCTTCTGAAGAAGTATCTTCATCAGAGGTTTTTTCTTCGTTTAATGACAAATCATTGGAAAGTTCAGTTTTTTCTTCCTGAAGATGATTCTCTTCTTTTTTATTAGCTTCTTCTTGATCTGTAGATACAGGTGTTGGGACTTCTTCAGTATGAGAAGTGTTTTCATTTAAGTCCGAAGAACTATTTTCGTCAGAGGTTTTTTCTTCGTTTAATGACAAATCATCGGAAAGTTCGGTTTTTTCTTCCTGAACATGATTCTCTTCTTTTTGAACTTTATCCTGAATCTCTTCCTGATCTGTAAAGGTAGGAGTTAAAGTTTCTTCAGTGTAAGAGGTACTTTCTTTTAAGTCAGAAGAAGTTTCTTCATTTTCCAAATAGTTATCATTAAAAGTATCCCTAACCTGTTCATCTTGATCTTTTTGTGGTATTTCAGGATCTTTTTCTTCGTTTATATGATTAGGACCTGTTTCTTTATTTTCTTCTTGATCAATATTTTTTTCAACATCTTCAGAATTAAAACCTGATCGTTCTTCATTATCGGTATCTTTTCTTTCATTTTCATTTAAAACAACTCCTTTACCAGAAGTATTCTCTTCATAAGAAGAAACATCATTTAAAGATCCAGATCTTTCTTCTTGTGAAATATTTTCTTCTTTTTGAACTTTCTCTTGAACCTCTTCTTCATCTACAGTGGGAGTTATAGCTTCTTTTACATCCGAAGAACTATTTTCATCAGAGGTTTTTTCTTCGTTAGATGATATGCTATTAATAAGTTCAGCTTTTTCTTCTTGTAAAATACTTTCTTCTCTTTGAACTTTCTCTTGAACCTCTTCTTCCTGAACTGTATCCTCTTCTTTTTTATTATCTTCTTCTTGATCTGTAGATATGGGGGTTGGAGCCTCTTCAGGAGGAACGCTATTTTCATTTTCCATTCTTTCCGTAGCTTCTAGAAAATTCTCTAACATCGGAGCATTTCCTTCTTTTTTGTAATGAACCAAAACCTTCAATAGAGTATGTAGATCCTCTTCAGAAAAGTAATCTATAGAAACCTTCCCACCAACTTCTTTGGTTTCTATATTAACCCTAGTTCCCAAAGACTCGGTAAACTTCTTTTCAAGTTCCTCAATTTCCGGATTTACTTTAACAGGTTTACGAACTCTTTCTTTAGCTATCTTCTTAGCTATACGTTCAGCTTCTCTAACAGATATTTTTTTATAAATTATCTCTTTAAAAAGAGTCTGTCGTTCACTTGGTCTATCTACAAGCATTAAAAGAGGTCTTGCATGACCTTCCGATATTTTACCGGAACTTAAAGCATCTAAAATATCATCCGGTAAAGAAAGGATCCTCATCGTATTACTCACATACTCTCTACTCTTACCTACTTTTCTTGCGATCTGTGCCTTATTAAAAGAAAACTCTTTAGCTAATTTTTCAAAAGCCCTTGCCCTTTCCACAACATTTAGATCTTCTCTTTGGAGATTCTCTATAATAGCAAGCTCCAATTTCATCAGATCGCTCTCTTCCCCACTTCTTATTAAAACAGGAACCTCTTTTATTCCGGCTAATTTGGAAGCCTTTAAACGACGCTCTCCGGATATAAGTTCATACTCAACCGATAAACCCCCATCATCTTTAGGAACTTCTTTACGAGTTACAACCAAAGCTTGTAAAACCCCATACTGTCTAATGGAATTGGCTAGACTTTGTAGTTCTTCTTCGTCAAAATCTTTTCTTGGCTGAAAAGGATTTGGACTGATCTTATCAACCTCAACCCAAAAAACTGAATTCTGATGAAAATATGACATTTCAATAAAAAATTATATTAAAAACCCCTTTTTATCTCTCAAGTAAAAGTTATTGTAACACAAAAAAATAACCATTTCATGTGAATTATTAAAACTCAATAACCCTATTATTCCATTAACAAAAAAATAACAGCACTTAAGATCTTTTGATGCTTTATCTACTTTTTGTTACTATTCCAAACATAAGATCATGCCTTCAAACACACCTAAAAAAAGTAAATATAAATTAAAGGTAAAACAAAGCAACAGCGGACTGGGTCTTTTTACCGAAGAAGAAATACCCAGATCAGAATTTATAATAGAATACTTTGGAACTCACCTTTCATCAAAACAGGCTGATGAAAAAGGAGGAAAATATCTTTTTGAAATTAATAAAAATATAACCATAGATGGTAGTAGTCGTCTAAACTTGGCAAGATACATTAACCATTCATGTAAACCAAACAGTAGGGCTGTTCTTGAAGGAAAAAGAATATTTATATACTCCAAAAGAAAAATAAAGGCCGGAGAAGAGATCAACTGCAACTACGGCAAAGACTACTACGAAAGAATAATTAAACCCATAGGTTGTAAATGTGGAAACCATTAAAAAGTTACTTTTACACTTTTTCAAAACATGAAAGAAAAAATAATTACCATTTTGGGACCAACTTCAACCGGAAAAAGTGATCTGGCTGTTGATGCTTCTCTTAACTATTCAGGGGAAGTAATATCGGCAGACTCAAGACAGGTATATAAGGGCTTAGATATTGGAACCGGAAAGATAATAAAAGAAGAAATGAAAAATGTTCCTCATCACATGCTTGATGTAGCTGATCCCAAAGAAAGATTTACAGTAAAACAGTACAAAGAAATGGCAGAGAGATCCATTTTAGATATACATAAAAGAGGACTTTTACCTGTTGTGTGTGGTGGAACCGGATTCTATATTTCGGCTATTATTGATAAAATAGATTTTCCTGAAGTTCCTCCAAATAAAGACCTTAGAAAAAAATATCAAAATAAAAAAACAGAAGATCTTTTTCAAGAACTTAAAACCAAAGACCCCAAAAGAGCTGAAACTATAGATCCCTTAAACAGACACAGACTAATAAGATCTCTTGAAATAATAAAACATATAGGCTCAGTACCCGAGATATCTAAAAAGAAAAATACTTATCAAAATTTGATCATCGGTATTGATAGGGATTCAAAAGATCTAAAAGAAAAAATAAAAAAAAGATTACACCAACGACTTGAAAATGGCATGTTAGAAGAAGCTGTAAAATTAAACAAAGAAGGACTTTCCTTTGAAAGAATGGAGGAACTAGGATTGGAATACAGATTTATGGCAAGATATTTAAAGGGATATATATCCAAAGATGAAATGATCAGATCATTAGAAAATTCCATATGGCACTATGTAAAAAGACAGCGAACTTGGTTTAAAAAAGATAAAAGAATACTTTGGTTTCATCCGGATCAAAAAAAAGAGATATATAAAAAAGTAGAACAGTTTTATAAAGATAAAGACACAAAAAAGAAAAAAGGTTAGAATATATTAATAACTATTAGAATGTAAAATGAAGATACTTTCCATATTTCCAAACTACATTTTATGGCACTACACAAAAGCTATAAGTTGTATTTTTTATATAATATTTCATTTTACCATCCATATTATTCACTTTTTTTCAATTCCTATTCTTCTTAAAACACTTTTTTCTCCTTGGAGAAAACTATCGGAAAATTACTCAAAAAGATTTGATCTGGTAGAAATACTTTCATCTTTTACTGTTAATACTACAATGAGACTTTTTGGGGCTATGTTTAGAATAACCATAATAATAATGGGGTTACTTTTAACCTTGTCTTTTCTAATACTCGGATTGATATTTTTGATCTATTGGATAGTAATACCACTGTTATTGATATTTTTAATAGTATTCGGTTTTAACTTTTTATTTATTTTATAAATATGAATTTAGAAGAAATAAAAAGACACTCCAAAATATTTACTCCAGCTATTTTAATAGATGGTCTTATTAAACATAAAAATCTAAGATTTTTAACTAAAAATCTTTTGATCATTTCTATTATTTTAATATTTATATCTATCTTACTTTTATTCCATAAAGAATTGTTTTCTGATCAAATTATTTTATACAAACATGAGATCTATGGTCTTTCCATGATATCTTTTGCTGTTTGGTCTATATCTTTTTGTATTTACTCTTTCTCAAACTACTTTAGAAACCTTGATATATCTCTTTCAAAGAAAGAAAGGTCACGTAAAAATATAAAAGTTTCTTTTGAATTAGCCAGTATTATACATCAAACAGAAGGTAAAGATCCGGCCACCGGATTTATAACATCCGACTTCGGAAAAAGTGTTTTTATAAGATGTGGAATACCTGAAGAAAAGTTAAAAACTTTTGTTTTAAATAAAGAAGATCTTAAAAGATCATTTGAAGTTAATGCAGACAAAGATATTATTACCGTTTATGATTATGTAACATCAATGTATGAAAATGATGAATATTTCTCTGACTTCATTTTCAAACTTGGTCTTTCAAAAAAAGAATTTTTAGGAGCAATTAATTGGTTTGATAATATTTTTACAAAAATAAGAAAAGAAGACCGTTGGTGGAGTAAAGAGAATATATCAAAAATACAACCAATAGCTTCTGACTGGGCTTACGGAATAGCTTACGAACTTGAAAAATTCTCAGAACCTATAGAAAACTTAACTCCGGTTTCTGAATCATTAGAGAATTTTCATAAAAAAGACATTGACTCCTTAGAAAATGTCCTTTCAAGAAGCGAAGAGGCCAATGCCATTTTAATAGGAGAAGAAGGATCCGGAAGAATGGCAGTGGTAGGAGGACTAACCTCAAGAATAAATACTGAAAAAACAAACAAAAGATTAATAAACAAAAAAATATTTGTTTTAAATACTGCAAAATTAATATCAAAAAACAAAAACAAAAACGACTTTGAAAAACAGATCATCAAAATAATGAACCAAACCGAAAAAGCCGGTAATATCATAATGGTAATTGATAACCTACCTTATTTTATAAAAAGCGCCGAATCTTTTAACAGTAATCTCATAAACTTAATTAACAGTTATCTTGTTGCACCTGATATTAAAATATTAGCTCTTAGTGATAAAAGTAATTTTCACAACATTCTAGAACCAAGCTCCGCCATTATGAGTAAATTTGAAAAGGTTATTTTAGAAGATGTAAAAGAAGAAATACTAGTAACCGTTTTAGAGAAAAGTTTAATGAAACTGGAAAAGGAATACAAAATAATCTTTACCTTTCCGGCTTTACTAAGTACCATAAACTCAGCTAAGAGATATTTCACATCAGGTGTTATGCCCGATAAAGCAATAGATCTTCTGGAAGAACTGGCTCCTTTTGTAGCATCTAAAAATAAAAAGATAGTAGAAAAAGAAGATGTTAATGATCTTGTAAAGAAAAAAACAGGTATTCCTGTTGGATCAATTTCTAAAAAAGAAAAAGATACTTTATCAAATCTTGAAGAAATTCTTCATAAAAGAATAGTAGGTCAAGATCAAGCTGTTGAAATTATAAGTAACGCACTTAAGAGAGCTCGATCAGGTATATCAAACCCGAACAAACCACTGGGGTCTTTTCTTTTTTTGGGACCCACCGGTGTTGGAAAAACAGAAACATCAAAAGCTTTAGCGGAAATATTTTTTGAAAGCTCAGACAATATGTCCAGATTAGATATGTCAGAATATCAAGGACCTGACGCTCTTAATCAGTTATTAGGTTCCTTTGAATCAAATAAAGCCGGAAAACTATCATCTATCCTTAGAGAAAAACCTTATTCCGTCCTTCTGTTAGATGAGTTTGAAAAGGCTGACTCAGATGTTCAAAATTTATTTCTACAAACATTAGATGAAGGAACCTTTTCGGACTCATCAGGTAAGATGGTTAATGCCAGAAATTCAATAATCATAGCAACATCCAACGCCGGAAGTGACCTAATATGGAAATACAAAAAAAATAATGAGGATCTAAAAGAAAAGACCGATGATATTATAAACACAATAATAGAAAGAGGTACATTTAGCCCCGAACTTTTAAACAGGTTTGACGGTGTTATAGTTTTTCATCCACTTCAATTTGAACATTTAGAAAAAATAGCCTACCTTGAAATAACTAAATTAAAGAAAAGAATAAAAGAAAAAGGTGTAGATATTAATATATCTAAAGAAGTTATTGATCATATTATTAAAAATGATCTAGACCCGAAATTTGGAGCTAGGTCTCTAAACAGAGCCATACAAGAAAAATTGGAAAAAGTTATTGCTGAAAAAATAATAACTAAAAATCCCAAACCAGGTTCGGTCCTAGACATAGGAATTGAAGATATAACTTAAAAAGTAATATGAATAGTGTTTTTATACTTTTAAATTATATAAGATGGCACTACACAAAAACCCCCAAAGAAATAGTTTATCTTAATATTGAATTTACTAACTTCATACTAAATCTGTTTTCAGTACCATCGCTCTTAAAAAGATTAATGTTTATATGGCTTGATATAACTAAAAAAGTTTTAAAAAGAAAAGATACGGTCGGAATTATTTCCGACCTTTTTCTTTACTCCTTCTTAGGAGCACTAGAAGCTGTTTTAATAATCTTCATTATTTCAATAGCAGTTATCTTAATACTAATATTTGCCTTGATCAGTGTTTTATCTTTGGGAGCATGGTTTTTTATTCCGGCTGCCATTATCATAATGTCCATTTTGATCATTAATGCTATTATTTTTTAAGAAAAAATTTAAAAACTCTATTTTTTCTGTAACTCATTTTTTTCAAACATACTCCAAACCTCTTTTGCAACCGGACCAAATTCCGGTAGATCTTTTTTTAAAAACCACTTTGCTGTATCTACTTCAAAATCATCAATTTTGAATTTTTCTGTATTAACATATCCACTAAATACATAAATAGTATCTCTTTTTCCTTCCATTTCTGACATAAAACTTCCAAGATACTTGGTATTAATAAGTTTAAGCCCCACCTCCTCTTTAGTCTCTCGTCTGGCTGTTTCAGAAGGTTTTTCTTTTCTCTTTATTCCGCCACCTACAAAAGACCAACCTTTATAATAACTGTTTTTTATACACAAAATTTTTTCATTATAAAAAATAACAACCTTAACACCATAAGTTTTTGGTTTAAATATATGCCAATAAACACGAACAAAAGGAATAGCAAAAATGATCACTTTTTTGGCTATTTTTTTAAAAAAAGTAACTATCATAATGCTTTAGTATAGCAAAAGCTTAAATTATTACATAAATATATCTTTATTATGATTTTTTTATTCAGAGATATCGTTAAAACAGTATCTACAGATCATTTAAATAAAAATTTGTTTATTTTTTCAGAAAACTTTTAATTACTTCTTTAAAAGATCAATGATCTCTTGACTCTTATTTTCAAAATCATCATTTATATCTATAACATTGACACCTAACGATCTTGCCTCCTTTAGCAATTTATCACTATACATCTCTATCATTGAAGCTATAGTAGAAAATGTCTTTTTTTGATTTGACCCATCACGAAGCCAATCACTTTTAGCTTTGGTTTCTATACTTCTTTTAACAGAACTCTCTCCATTACTATTTACAACCACAACTGCAGAAATATTTTTGTCTTCACTAATAAGCTCAGATATTAAATTAGGAGTTATATGATAACCTTCAATTAGATAATCCCAATCTTCTTTAATTATAATATCTACAAAATCTTTTACTGATTTAGATATGGTTTCCGCCTGTATCATGTAAGCATTAACTATTTCATCAACTGTAAACACCTCATACATTTTATCGTTTCCTTTACCGCTCTTTCTGCGAAGGGCTGTTTTTGGAAACAGTGTATCTATCTTATCTTGATCAACATACCTCTTAGCTATCACATCAAACACATCAGTTGAAAGCCATGAAATACCAAGTTTCTCTGATATGTTTTTTGCCAAAGTCGTTTTTGCGCACTTAGGTGGACCTCCGATTAATACGATCTTACTCATAAATATATTCTACTAAAAATCAAAAATACGACTACCTATATAAAACTTAGTTTTTTAAATTAAAATTTTAACAGCAGGTCTGACAGAACTTAGCTCCGCCTTTCAAGATCCTGACGTAAGCCAAGCAGTTGGCTTACTTCGCCCCTACAAAATTTTTTAAAATTTTGCAGGCCCGACAGGACTTGAACCTGCAACCTTCGGTTTTGGAGACCGATGCTCTACCAATTGAGCTACGGGCCTATTATTTTAAACTAATATAAATATAACAAAAATTAACCTTAAACCGCAAGTTAAAAACGGCTTTATTTAAAAGCCGTTTTAGTTTTTCTGTGTATAAAAATACTACTTTTTAACTTCTTTATGAGTTATGTGTCCTTTACACCACTTACAAAACTTCTTGAGCTCTATTTTACGCTCAACTTTCTTTTTGTTTTTACCAGACCAGTAGTTTACTCTTTTACATTCCTGGCAAGCCAACTTTATTAATCTATCTTGTGACATATATATTAAAAATAAAAATTAACCGGAACAACAACTACTTTATATTAAAAACATCAAAAAATCAACCTGCAGTTTATTAAAATTTAAACAAAAACTAAATATTAAACTGTGTTTAATATAAAAACACGGTAATACCGTGTTTTTCTGTGCGCCGGGTAGGATTTGAACCTACGTAGCCCTAAGGGCGGCGGATTTACAGTCCGCTGCAATTGACCGCTCTGCCACCGACGCATCAATACTTTTAACCTACCTGAATATAACATACATAAATATGTATGTTAAGTATTAACTCTAAACCCTGGTTTCCACCAGATCGTCTTTACGTTCTTTCATTAAAGATCCTTTTCTACCCTTCTTAACATTAAATGAAAACTCTCCATCTTTCTTAACACCAACAGAAACAGAACCCCCTTTCATAATTCCTTTAGAAACCATCATAGAAGCTATCGGTGTCATTATTTTATTTTGAATAATACGCTTTATAGGTCTTGCTCCATACTGAGGATTATAACCCTCTTTAGCAAGATAATTTATAACTTCCAAAGAAACTTTCAGTGTAATTTCTTTTTGGATCAAACGGTCCTGAACTTCTTTTATGTGGATCTTTACTATTTCTTTAATTGATTTTTCATCCAAAACATCAAACAAGACAGTGTCATCAAGACGGTTTAAAAACTCCGGTCGGAAAAAATCTTTCAAACTCTCCAATACTTTATTTTTAATAGAGGAGTAATTATCTTCTTGACCTTCTCCAAATCCAAGCTTTTGCATTGTATCTATATGCTGAGCACCGGCATTTGATGTCATTATAATAATACAGTTAGTAAAGTTAACATTTCTACCTTTGGCATCTTTGAGTTGTCCGTTATCTAAAACCTGTAAAAGAATATTAAACACTTCCGGATGAGCTTTTTCTATTTCATCAAGTAAAATAACAGAATAAGGCTTATGACGAACCACCTCGGTTAAACCTCCACCTTCATCATGTCCAACATATCCGGGAGGTGAACCTATCATTTTAGAAACTGAGTGTTTTTCCATATACTCAGACATATCAAATCTAATTAAAGCTCTTTCATCGTCAAACATAAAATGAGTTAAAGCTTTTGTTAGCTCAGTTTTACCTACACCGGTAGGACCAAGAAATATAAATGATCCGATAGGCCTATTAGGATCAGCTATACCAACACGAGAACGCTTAACTGTATCGGATATTTTCTTTACCGCTTCATTCTGCCCAATTATTCTCTTTTTAAGCTCGTCTTCCATTCTGTTTAGTTTTTCAGCTTCTTCTTCAAGCATTCTGGAAACAGGGATCTCCGTCCATCTGGAAACCACATCAGCTATATCTGATTCATTTATTTCTTCTTTTAGGATACGTCTTGATTTTTGAAGTTTTTTCAACCGTTTAGTTTTTTCTTTCATTTCCTTTTCAAGTACAGGTATTCTTCCGTACCTTATCTCAGCGGCTTTGGAAAGATTTAACTGGGCTTCAGAAGATTCAGCTTCAATACGAAGCTCTTCCAATTCTTTTTTGATCTCTTTTATACGAGATACGGTTTCTTTCTCGTTATTCCAACGGATCTCTATGTCATATATCTTTTCTTTCAGATCAGCGATCTCTTTATTTATTTCTTTAACACGAGTACTTGCTTTACCTTTTTTATTAGTTTCAGATTTTAAAGCCTCTTTTTCTATTTCTAACTTCATTATTTTAGACTGAGTTTCTTCCAACATAGGAGGCATATTTTCTAAAGAGATCTTTAATAAAGAAGAAGATTCGTCTATTAAATCAACCGCTTTGTCAGGTAAAAATCTATCACTTATATACCGACTACTTAAAGTAACAGCGGCCACTAAAGCATCATCTGTTACACGAACACCATGATAGAGTTCGTACTTCTCTTTTAATCCTCTAAGTATAGTTATGGTGTCATCTATATTTGGTTCTTGAATATGAACAGGTTGAAATCTTCTTGTTAAAGCAGGGTCTTTTTCAACATGTTTTTGAAACTCTTTAAAAGTAGTTGCCCCAATAGCTTTAAGGTCTCCTCTAGCTAATGGAGGCTTTAACATATTGGCGGCATCAAAAGAACCTTCCGCTGCTCCGGCTCCAACTAAAGTATGTATTTCATCAATAAAAAGAATTATCTTTCCTTCTGCTTTTTCTATCTCTTTTATTATATTTTTCAAACGTTCCTCAAACTCTCCTCTGTATTTAGTTCCGGCTATTAACATTCCCAAATCCAAGGAAACAACTTCTTTTTCTTTTAGTGACTCGGGAACATTTCCAAAAGCTATCTTTTCAGCCAAAGCTTCAACCACCGCCGTTTTCCCAACTCCGGCTTCTCCTATAAGTAAAGGATTATTTTTAGTCCTTCTTGAAAGTATCTGTATAACTCTTGATATTTCTGCCTCTCTGCCTATTACTGGATCCAACTTTCTCTCAGCGGCGAGTTTGGTTAAGTTCTTTGTGTACTTAGCTAAAGAATTGTATTTCTTGGGTGTCTGTGCCTCCATTTCACCACTCTCTCTGGCTTTTTCCAAAACTTTCATTATTGAATTTTTATCAACCTTAAAACGAGCCATTATTTCCCTTGTTGTGTCTGAAACATCTATAACCGCAATAAAAAGATGTTCGGTAGAGACATATTCATCTCCTAATTCTGACGCTGTTTTAGCCGACTGATCTATAGCCTGAGCCAACTCAGGAGTTAGATATATCTGATACGAAGAAGACATTGTAGTATTTGAATTTGGAGCTTCCAAAACTTCGGTTACCGTATCTATCAAAGAAAGATGATCAACTTCAAGTCTGTCTAAAAGAGAGGTTATAATACTCTCCTCTTGAGATATTAAAGCGGCTAAAAGATGCATGGGATTTACATGATTTTGTCCACGCTCAATAGCCATTTCGTGTGCTTTACGAATGGCTTCTTTAGCTTTTGTTGTAAACTGATTAAAAGGTGGCATAAAATTTAAATTCTTAAAAAAACTATACTACAAATAAGGAATTAAAGTCAAAAAGTAACACAATAGCTTAATTTAAACAAGTTACCCGTGATCTGTATTATTCCTCCAAATCATCTGTATCCTCTTCATCTTCCGATATCTGACCTAGAATTACAGAAATAGGGATATATTCCCCGGTTAAACCATCCACATTTATACCCCAAATTTCTCCTGTTAAATTAACTAAAAACGATCCGGGGTTATTAAGAGATATACCATCAGTGCCTATTTTACTTATATTTCCTTCATCATCCTTATCCAACCAAGAAACACGTCCAACATTTAATCCTCTGTTTTCACTTCCATTAATATGTAAAACAGTTGCACCCACTTTTGGTGTCACTTCCTTTGTTTTAAAATCCGAAAAATTATTCTCATCTTCTCTTTTAGCGATTGAGAAACCGGTATCAGAAGAATGAACAGACTTTACTTCTACTTTTTCTTCTTCTCCCAATACTTCAATATCAAACAGTAAACCCTCTCTTGAAACAAAAGGCATCAGTATTTTATTCCGAGATAAAATAACACCTCCGGCTCTAAAACTTCCGTCCTGATTTAAAATATTAACACCTGCCGGTCTAAGAGCTTCATTGGTTTCTATTATAATATCATCACCTCTATCAATAACTCTTTCTTCCACTATCTCTCTGACTTCAGTCACTTCAGTTCTTTCCACTTCTGTCGGAGATACATACTCTACAGTTCTTTCCACTATCCGATCAACATTTTGAGATACAACCTTGGGAGCATGATCTAAAAGAGATACCGTAATTATACCGGTAGCTATAGAAGTTACAAAACTCACTAATATAACAAGTAAAACAAGTTGTCTTTGATTTAACTCTTCCATATTGATCTTGTATTAATTTTAAAAGAAAAAACAGTAACGTGCAAATTAATCCTCAAAATCAAGAGCTCTGTATAACAGATCCGGTAAAATATCAATGTCATTTTCCGTATTTGTCCTACCTAAAGAAAACCTCAAAGACGATGAAGTGCAGTCTTCTTTACCCATAGCTTTTAAAACATGAGAAGAAGATCCCTTGTGTCTGGCTCTACATGAACTGGAAGAAGAACAAGAAACACCTAAAGAATCCATTCTGGTAACCAAAAACTCTCCATCAGTCCCCGGAAAACATAAACTAAGTATGTGAGGTGAACTTTTATCAATATCTCCATTTAAAGAAACATCAGATATCCGAGAGATAATACCTTTAAAAAGTTTGTTACGAAGATCGTTGACTCTATCGTACTCTAGAAATCTCATCTCAGAAGCTAATTTAAGAGCTACCGCCATTCCCCTTATGCTAACATTGTCTTCCGTACCTGATCTTAAACCAAACTCCTGACCGCCTCCATAAATAATTGGTTTTAATTTAAAAGAAGAACGAGAAAAAAGAACTCCCACCCCTTTAGGTCCGTATATTTTTGAACCATCCAAAGTTAACCCGTCAACTTTTAAAGCTTCAGGTTTTACATTAAAATAACAAGGAGCTTGACTTGCATCAGAATGAAAATATATTGGTTTTTCTCTATCTATATTGACCTTCTCTATACCTGAACCTATTTTTCTTATCGGCTGAATAGCACCGGTTTCATTATTTATATACATAACAGATACTAAACGTGTTTCCGGACGAATGGCATCTAAAATCTTTTGAACAGAAATCACTCCGTCTTTTTCAACTTCTATATAACTAACTGAAACTCCTTCTTCCTCTAATTTTTTACAAGACTCCAAAACAGCCGGGTGTTCTATATTTGTGGTTATAACATGAGAATCTTTGGGATCATCTATAATTCCCCTTACTGCCAAATTACAAGACTCGGTTCCGCTTCCTGTAAATATTACCTCTTTTGGTATACAACCTAAAACATCTGCTACCATCTCTCTGGATTCTTCCAAAAAACGACCGGCTTCCATTCCTTCTTTATAAAAAGTGGAAGGATTTGCAAAAAAATCCCGAGCTTCACGCATGGCCGAGATCACCCTGTCATCTATCGGTGTCGTTGAGGCATGATCTAGGAATATTCTTTTTTTATTATTTTTAAAAAATACTGATAACATTTTGCGATTCAAGATCATTTCAGGTATAATCATACGTTGTTATAGTTAAATTCTCAAGAGATAAAAAAAATGGAAATCATAAAAAACACTCCATCGGAATATATATTTTTAACAATAGGTTTAATACTTTTAATACTGATAATTACAAACATTGTTTTTTTTCTAAAATTAATAAAAATTAAAAACCGAATAAAAAATCTATTAGGTGAAAATAAAAATGGATCCTTGGAAGATACTGTGAATTTGATACAAAAAAAGATCAAAGAACATGAAAAATACCACGAAGAAAAAAAGAGTAAAATATCCTTATTAGAAAACAAAATCAAAAGAAGTATTCAAGGAGTTGAAACTTTACGTTTTAACCCCTTCAAAGGTCATGGAAGTGGTGGAAACCAAAGTTTCGCTTCATCCCTTATTGACGAAAATGGTGACGGTGTGGTATTTTCAACTCTATACTCAAGAGAAAGAGTGAGTGTTTATGCTAAACCGATAAAAAGTTTTTCTTCTGAATACACACTTTCTGAAGAAGAAAAAGAAGTGATATCAAGATCAAAAGAAAAACAAGGTTCAAAACAGAAAAAATAATTAAACCTCCAGTTTTATCTTGTGATAAAACTGGTCAAATATACTTTTGATCAGACATAATACATACACAATATGGCTAAAGAATCTATTAAAGAAAAAAACATCACTAGACCTCCGGTTATTGCCGTATTAGGACATGTAGATCACGGTAAGTCTTCACTTCTTGACTACATAAGAAAGGTCAACACAGTTAAAGATGAAGCCGGTGGTATAACTCAGTGTCTTTCAAGCTATGAAATAACACACAAAGTTAAAGAAACAGACGAAAAAAGAAAAATAACTTTTCTTGACACCCCCGGACATGAAGCATTCACCTCTCTTAGAGAAAGAGGTACTTCTATAGCCGATATTGTAATACTCGTAGTATCAGCTGAAGATGGAGTTATGCCTCAAACTAAAGAAGTAATAGATAACCTATTTGCAACAGAAACCCCTTTTATTGTTACTATAAATAAAATAGATACCAATAAATCCGATGTACAAAAAACCATCCGTTCATTAACAGAAAATGAGGTCTACCTTGAAAGTATGCACGGAGATATTCCTTCGGTTTCAATTTCTGCCAAAACCGGTGAAGGGATAGACGATCTCTTGGATATGATAATTTTAGTTGCTGATATGGAAGAATTAAAAGGTGACCCTAATAAAAAAGCAGAAGGTTTGGTATTAGAATCAACAGTTGATCCTAAAGTCGGAACAACAGCTATGATAATAATAAAAGATGGAGTTTTAAAAACCGGAGACTTTATAGTTGCAGAAAATGCTTACACTCCAATTAGAAACATACAGTTATGCGATGGATCCTCGGTAAAAGAAGCTACTTTTTCAAGTCCTGTAAGTATTTTCGGTTGGAATACTCCACCTAATGCCGGAGCTCAATTCTATACAGTTAATACAAAAAAAGAAGCAGAAAAAGAAACAAAAGAATTTTCAACAGCCCTAAAAAAGAGTTTTGACTCAAATCCGACCAACCTTTCTTCAGGAGACATTAGAAACATACCAATTGTATTAAAAGCCGATAACATAGGATCAATTGAAGCTATAAAAAAAGAACTTAAAAAAATAGATGATAAAGATCCAAATATAAGTATAAACTTCATAACTGCTGAAGTGGGTACCATATCAGAAACAGATGTTCAAAATGCCAACATAAATCCGGAAACTCTTCTGTTGGGTTTTAATACATCTTTATCAGGACCGGCAAAAAAAATAAGTGAAAACTTAAAAACAGAAGCTAAGATATTCTCTATTATATACAAAATGACCGAATGGATAGAAGAATATATAGAAAAAACAAGACAGCTAAAGGATGTTGACAAAGAACATGGAAAACTAAAGATCTTAAAATACTTCAGTTCAAATAAAAAAGATCATGTTTTAGGAGGAATCGTAAAGGAAGGTTTTTTATCAAAAGACGATAGAGTAAAAATATTAAGAAACGAAGAAGTGATCGGACAAGGAAGAATAAAAGATCTACAAGAACAGAAAGTATCAACCAAATCCATAAGTGAAGATAAAGAATGTGGATTATTAATTGAATCATCCGCTGAAATAAAAGAAGGTGATACTATTTCCGCTTTTAAAACAGTAAAAGAGTAATACTTAAAGAGTATGAAATATAGAAGAGAAAAATTTACCTCCGTCATACAAGAAGCTGCCGGAAAATATATTTCTGAAAAAAGTTTTGATAACGCAATGATAACCGTAACTTCGGTAATAGTTAGCAAAGACCTTTCCAGAGCAACGGTTTGTATTAGCGTTATTCCTGAAGAAAAAGAAGAAGACATCAATAAAAAACTAAACAAAGGAAAAGGGTTGTTTGCTAAATTTATAAAAGCAAATACCAGAATATTTAAAATTCCTTACTTTTCATTTAAAATAGATGAAGGAGAAAAACACAGACAGAAAATAGACAGAATATCCATTAAAAAGAATTCTCTTTGAAAATTTAAATATTATCGTATAATTTGGAAATGGCCCGGTGGCGAAGTGGCAACGCATCGGTCTGCAAAACCGACATTCGGGGGTTCGATTCCCCCCCGGGCCTCCTGAATTTTAAGGTTTTTAAAATTTCCAAAATTTTAAAATAACTGTTAATATTCATTTAGAAAATAAATGCCGGGGTGATGGAATCGGTAGACATGAGAGACTTAAAATCTCTTGGGCAATTAAGCCCGTGCGGGTTCAAGTCCCGCCCCCGGCACTAATGTTAGAAAATAAGATCAGTTGAAAAATTATTAAAAAAAAGTTAATCTAACTT
>CAZLGQ010000004.1:0-35120 GCA_964559575.1 uncultured Candidatus Saccharibacteria bacterium
AAAATATCTTCATCTATACAAATTAATAATATTTTAGAAAATAATTTTAAAATTCTAAAAATAAAACAAAAGCCCCAACTACATGACAGCAGTCGGGGCTTTGTGGTTTTGAAATTACCCCTTATGGAGTAAGGTGGTTTACACCACGATGAAGGAATGTCACCTCACGAAGAGATTTGGTTCCCAACATCACCATAAGCATTCGAGCAAGACCGAATCCATACCCTCCATGAGACGGACAGCCGTAGCGGAAGAAGTCTAAGTAATACTGAATAGGCTCAAGAGAAAGCCCCTTCTCCTTAGCTTGTTCCTTCAAGATCTCATAGCGATGTTCTCGTTGAGCTCCGGTTGTCACCTCAAGTCCCTTCCACAAAAGGTCGAAACTCTTGGTGATAGAAGGATCATCTTCGAGACGCATGTGGTAAAACGGCCTAACCGTCGATGGATAGTCGGTAACAAAGACAAACTCATGTCCAGCCTTTTCAAGAAAGTGTTGGCACAAGAGTCGTTCACCTTCCGGGTCTAAGTCTCCCTTGCCATCTCGCTTGACGTCATGACCCATCTGATTGAGGATCTTATACGCTTCAGCCATAGTTACACGAGGAAAAGGAATTTTGGGAATCGCAATATCTTGCCCAAATATTTCCTTGATATCCTTACCATACTTGGCTGCTACAGATTGAAGCACGAAATGAAGCCAACGTTCTTCAAACTGCATTACATCCTCATGAGAGTCAATCCATGAGATCTCGACGTCCACACTTGTGAACTCTGTTGCATGCCTTGAAGTGAAAGACGGCTCCGCTCTGAAAACGGGTCCGACTTCAAATACCTTCTCGAAGCCTGATGCCATCGCCATCTGCTTATAGAACTGTGGCGACTGAGCAAGGTATGCCTTACGATCAAAGTACTCAACTTCAAAAAGCTCAGCACCTGATTCACTTGCACTCCCCATAAATTTCGGGGTATGTACTTCGATAAAGCCTTCGGACACCCAAAACAAACGCATCATCTGTTCAACAAATGTTTGAACCTTGAAGATGAGTAAGTTCTGCAAACTGCGCAGATCCAAAAATCTCCAATCCAGTCGAGTCTCAATGGTCGGAGTTTTACCAAACGGTAAAGGTGTCTCCGCTTTGGCGACGACTTTTACCGATTTAGCCAAAACCTCCAACCCGCCAAGCTTAACTTTGGGATTGACGACAACTTCACCGACAACCTCTACAGTACTCTCCGGTGTAAGACCGGCAATAACCTCCCTCAGTTCAGCATTGACAGATTTCTCGTTGACAACCTGAACACTGCCAGTAGGATCACGGATGATGAGAAACTGTACATGCTTTTGATCACGGAGAGTTTCCACCCATCCGCAAATTTTTACAGTCTCACAGACCCGAGATCCAATCTGTTCGATCAATGTCCTTTGTTGCATAAACACCTCTCTTTCTTCGACTTTTCGATTCAAACACGACCACTGAATCAACCGATGGTTTAAGTGATCCATTTTAAGAGCATTCAAAACCACACAGTAGATAGTTATACAACCATCTACCTTATCAAGGAACAATCTTCGAGGTTAACCCCCCAAAAATTCTTAATTTAGAATAACACACAAATAAATATCTGTCTACTATAAATTACTAATTAAATACTACGTTTTTAATTAGTAATTAAATGTTAATAAATGAAAACTCATACGCTATCTATTTAATACATTACAAATTTTTATTTTTATAAATTATAAATTGACTTTTGTAAACCCAGTAAATATAATCAGGTTGTTTACCAAATCATCAAAAGAATCATGAAATCAAAAACCAATCAAAAAAATGATCCCATAATAGTCAATGACGGTTCTAAACTACAATTACTTAGAATTTTTGTTACGGATATCTGTAATCAAAACTGTAAATACTGCAGGATAATGGAATTTAGCAAAAAAGAAAACATGAGTATTAATGTTTTCCAAAATGCTTTAAATACTTTTATAGATAATTCCTCGTCAGATAAAATAAAAGTTATTCACTTTACAGGAGGTGAACCACTCGCTAACTGGGAAAATTTAAAGTCTTTCATAGAATTAACTAAAGATCATAACGTAAAGGTTGTTCTGGGTACAAATGCTTCAATGGTTTCAAAAGAAAAAGCCAAATTCTTTAAAGAAATGGGGGTACACGTAATAGTTTCTCTTGACGGTAGAAAAAAATACAATGCATTAAGAGTTGATCTAAGTGAAAAAGAAGTATTTGATCAAAACTTAAAAGGAATAGAGAATCTAAAAAGAATGAATGTTCCAATAGGTATATCTATGGTTGTATCGAAACTAAATGTAGATTCCCTAAATGAACAAGTTAGATGGATCATTGATAATTTTAAACCATTAAGTATTGGTACAAACTTTCTTAAACCTGTAGATTTGGAATCAGATCATACAATTCCTCCAGAGAAATTTGTAAAAACAGTTTATGGAGTATGGAAAGAAATAAGATGGCTACCTGAACCACCTTTTATGGAATTTGTTGGTAGAAAACTTCTCCCTTTTATTACAGGTATTCCCAGACAGTATGACTGTGGAGCTAGTGCCGGAACGACATTAAATGTCACTCCAAGTGGCATAATGGGGCCTTGTAAAACACTTGCTCTATCAGGGTCCGTTGTAAGTAAAAACATAGAAATACTAAATAATTTTAAAAAAAGATCTCCTTTGCTTATCCCTGAATGTCAAAAATGTCCGGCAATAAATATCTGTGGTAATGGATGCGCCTTCAACGCAGGTCGTTTAACGGGAGATGTGATGAACATAGATACTGAAGGTTGTAGAATTTCAAAAGAATTTTATAAAGAATTTCAAGAAGATCTAAAATCTCTTGAAAACAAAAAGAAAAAACTCCTAGGAAACTTAAAAATTGACCCGAATAACCCTTTAAACCACTCAATAGGTCACTTATCTGATTTTGATTTAGAATCAATATCTTGATCTTTTATTTTAATAAAATAACTTTTAACTTCATAATCTTTTAAATGAGTTGCTTTAGGATAGATCTTTTCTTTCTCACTGTCAGAATGAGGTACAATAAAACTTGGTAATATTTCTAGACATTTAGAATAAAGAAACTGTGAACCATTTAATGTTCCTAAACCTTGCTTTGACAGAGCTATAGCTCCGGCACTAATACCTATGATAGTGTCTATTTTTGATTCAAAAAGATTATGTTTAAATTTATCTTCTATTAAACTTTTTATTAAAGTTTCTGTATCACCTCCAGATAAAATAACTACTTGATCACTATATAACTCCGATATATTTACTTTGCTTACTAAATTTGCAGATTTGCCACCTTTCTTTAAAAAAAATGAATGCAATTCCGACCATCCATTTTTTATTAAAGAAAAAAGCTCACGATTTTTTTCCGCAGCTATTGCGACATATGAGATCGTTTTATCTTTAAAAACACAAGATTCTTTTTCAATAACTTTTTCAAGAACTTTATAAATATCATCCCCTCCTCCGGAAAGTAAAATTTGAATTTCTCTTTTTCTTTCAACTGTCATAATTAAAATTATTCAATAAATAAAGGCCTACCGTCTTTCCAAGGAATAGGCACAATATTATTAATATCATGCTGTTTTCCAACCACCATTGAAAGTCGTTCCAGACCAATAGCCGCTCCTGCAGTAAATACATCTTCTTCCTGAAAATATTCCAAGGTCTTAACTAACGGTTGAAATGTTTTTATATATTTAGACCTAACTTTTTTAAGTATTGTATACTGAACCTCCGGATCACTAACCCTTACACTTCCACCGCCAACCTCCAACCCTTCTTTTATCTCTTCCTTTTTAGCGTTAATTAATGGAGAACATAATATAATGTCATAGCCATACACCTCAATTTTTTCTATTTCTTCATCTTCAATACTGTTATTTTTAAACATATCTTCTTGTTTTTTATTTTCCCAAATAGGTTGAGCCATTGGTAAAATAGTAGTATCCCAACTCTTCTTATATTTTTGATATAAAGGAGGGTTTTTTACCACAAGCAATTGAACATCATAAGAATTAGAAGGAGCGATATAAGGAGAATCTGTTCCATAATTTTTCATAGCCTCTTTATAAGTCATATGAATTGTGGGAGCCACTTTTAAACCAGATAACCTCATTCCACCACAAATAGTTTTATCTAAGATATTTATTAACTTTTTCTGAGCTTGTTCGTATTTAGTTTTTTTAAAAGAATAAGGAACCTCTATGTCTAATTGATTTAAATATGGAACATGAGTACTATCAACATCTCCCGGTCTTACAGATGGTGCTTTTTGAAAATACTTTAACTTAGTAGACATCGTAATGACCTGTTTTTCAAACTGAGGTGAATGTCTTAAAAAAGCCTTGTGATTTTTTTTATTTGGTAAAGTAATAGAAGCTGTATCAATACTATACTCCCTCATTCCATGTGTAATAATAGGAGTATTAAATGATATAAATTTATTTTTTTCCAAATACTTTATAACGTCACTCTCAATTTTTGCAGATGCTATAAAATTCTTTTTATTTTTTTTAAGATGATCTATTAAACTTATTAACTCTTTTTTATACTGTCCCTTCATAATCTACTTATTTTATTGTAATAATCTTTTATCTTTTTGGTTTCTTTTAATGGATCAAATTTATTCTTAACTGTTTCTTTTGCACTCTCAGTTACTGATATGATTTCATTATATTTTTCATAAACATATATCATTTTTTTAACCAGATCATAAACTTCCTTATTTTTAAAAATAAAACAATCCTTTCCTTCTTTCAAGTACTTAGAAACCGTACATCCATCAGATACAACGACTGGAACTTTTGCATATATAGCTTCAACTATTGTTAAACCCCAACTTTCAAACCGTGATGCCATAACAAAAAGATCATAATTTTTATACATCCTTTTTACTTCTCTGTGTGAAAAGAAACCCAAAAAATTAATTTGATTATTATATTTAATATTATTTTTTAAATAATTTTTCCACTCTGCAACAGAATCGTATCCATTTTTAAGAGGAGTAGTAGACCCAATAAAATCAAGTTCAACTTGATAACCTCTGTCAATCATTTTTTCAACAGCTTTAATTAAAACATCAGTCCCCTTTCTCTCTTCGATCCTACCCACAGTTAAAATTTTCATTCTTTTTCTTGACGAAAAATTGGATTTGTATACTTTCTTAACATCTATTCCTTTTTCTTGAATAAAAAAGTTTTGTAAGTTATAAGAAATTTTTACTTTCAACTGTTTTTCAATGGACTTCATTAACAGATCACTATAAGAAAGCACGTGCTTGGAGTTTAGTAAAACATATTTTTCCATCTCTTTTACTAATAAACTTAAAAACTCTTTATTTGAAGGATTATAACTTTCTGCAATAAATGCAGGTGTGTGACAACGTATAATCGTCCTGTTTTTAAACCCCTCTTCTTGTATAAGATAAAAAGCTTCCGCTCCCCAATCTGCCACTTCTATTACATCAAAGGATTTATTGTTTTTTTCTATTTCAACAATAAGTTGAACTAATCTTTTAGTATAATCAATTGCACCAAATTGATTAAAAGAAAATAAAGGAGATGATTCTGTTAAAAAAGAATTATCACTAGGTATCCTGTATATTGTTATTCCATTCTTTTTTTCCTTTTTGATTACTTTATTTTTATCTGATCTTGTAACCACTGTTACATTACAATTTAAATATTTTAAAAGTTCTGAAAAATCAGTAACAAAAGTACTAATACCACCACCTAAATTCTCTTCAGGAGGATAACCGGGATATATAAGACACACGTTCATTCTTTTTTCTTTTTCGTGAACTGACATATTTAATAATTTAATACACTAAATAAAAATAAATCAACTTTTTTAAAGAAATAATTGACTACTCACCCTCATCATTAAACAGAGATTTATTTTACCTCAACAGTTAAATCAGGAGATCTGTACGTACTGACAACGCGAAAACTCTCTCTTCCTATCACTTGCCCTCTAGAGGTTTCAACCATAACCCTCCAAAGACCGGGAAAAACGTTACTAATAAAAGAATAACCTCTATAGCCCTCATCTCTGCCTCCTACAATAGGAAACTCTACTTTATTCCTACTCACCCACTTTCCACTTTCCTCGTCATAATACTGCCAATGATGAACTATATCCGTACCTAACCAAACCGGAGCCAGTACAGAGGAAAAGAAATAAACCCTATCACCTTCAGCTAGATGTATATTTTTACCAAAAAAATACCTTTCTAAAAAAGAATCGTCCTCGGTTCTTAAAATATAATCACCGTCTCTTCTTTCAATATGATGTGCCACTTCTGAATCTCTTAAAGTAAGAGGAACGGGAGGAATGACATTTGTAAAATAAAAAGAGTTCATAATTACAAAAATCACAATAATGATCACAGCAAATACCTTTCTTTCCTTATAAACCCTTGGTAAAAAAATAGAAAGACCATAAAGATAACAAAAAATAATAAATAAACTAAGAAAACCTCCTAGTAAAAATACGATTACCCCTATCTCTTTTACTAAAAAAGGTAGTATTAAAACCGAAAGAGAAAACGCAATAAAAAAGTAAACTCCCATTTGAACTCGAAACCAAAGATAGTACTTTTTTAAAAGATCATTAGAGATCATTAATATAACTATGATCAATATAAAAGGCCAACTTGCAACAAAAGAACTTGAAAACCAGTAAAATATCAAAGAACCTGAAAGAAGAGCTCCAAATGAATACTGCAAAAAAAGCGGTGAAAGGATCCTCAGAATTCTAGAGCCTTTAAATCTTAAATAGCCCGCATTATAAAGATGCATAAAAGCTATAACAGATCCGGAAAAAATAAAATGAAGTGTAAGTATGGAAAAGGCTAACTTTAAATTAACCGTCCTGAAAAGAAGAGCATCAGTGATAATACCAAATAAAAGTGCACCGGGAATAAGATACCTTTCATATCGTTCGTAAAAACGACGGATCTTTAAAACATTAATTCTATCTTTCAAAAAAGAGAACATAAAAAGAGTTTAACAGAAACTTTCAAATTAACGAAGATAAATTCTAAAAAACCTTTAAAAGTCTATTCTATTATAAAAAATTAGTACTGTATCAATATTATACTTTAGTTTAATTAGTTTCTATACTAAAAAAAATATTTTCCACCATCTGATCATAACCTTGGTCATTAGGATCAGCTATAAAATAAGAAGTTATAACAGCTCTATCATCATCTTCATAAACAGAAAAAAAATGTTCTCCACCTAAACCTCCTTCTATTACAAAATTTGCAACCTCTCTACCTTCAACTTCTGTCATATAAGGTGGAGTGATAGATTCTAACATTTCCGTTCTTTCCTCAAATTCTTGCTCAGCCACCTGTTCCAAACTTCTATTATCCAGATCTTGAAGATCAACAAAAAAAGTAAATCCATCAGTGATCTCGGTCATCTGACTATCCGGTCCAACATAAGTAACTTTTAACTGATCGTTTTCATAATTAACTTCAGCAGAAACAGGATACTCAAGATCAACACCTAAACGAGAGCTCTCATATCCCTCATACATTATCTGTTCTTCGGTTCTTAGATCTAAACCATCACTTGCAACAGACCAATTAACCTGATCATTGCTATCAGGATGTTCGGTAGAAAAATAAAGACGATCATCTAACCATTCCGGGTTACTAAAAACCGGCATGAACTGCCCAACTTCTACTAACTCTTGATCCGGATCTAAAACACCTAAAAGTTCTTCCTCACTTAAGGTAAAACTATTTTTCATTTCCAAAACATTATCAACCCTAAGAAAATCACCTCCGGCTCTAGCAGTCCCCAAAGTATAGGCAATTAACTCTCCATTATCCGACCAAGCATATTCCTCAACACTACCTCTGGTCGGTTTATTTACCATTTCCATTTCTCCGGTATCAATATCTACCACTATTACAAAAGAGACCGTAGTAGCTACCGCATAGTCTGAAACCGAAAATACCAGTCGTTTATTATCAGGAGAAATTGAAGCCTCTCTATCAAAAAAACCAAATCCATCAGAATCAACTAAACGACCTCCTACTTCCGGTGCTTCTTCAAAAATATCCCAATTATCTTCAGTCCATTGATTTAACTCATCAATAGATAACTGAAACATTATTTCATTATTTTCATTCAAAACTCTTATTTCCTGAGACTCTATACCTTCTTCAGGAACAAACTCTACCCGTAGATCCATTTCTAATAATTCATCATCGGGTTTAGGTTCATCGTTAGAAACAACCGGCTCTTCTGTTAAAAAGATATATCCAATTGCCATTACAGAGATAATAACTATAAATAGTAAAACACTATAAAAAATTTTCATAATAAATTAGATTAGATGGGTAATTATTAAATTAATAATAACTTCTTTAATTTAATAATAACATCTAAATACCAATGTACACAAAATCAATTAAGTTATTAAAAAAAGACCATATAAATAAAGGTAAAAATAAACAAATATAACCAACCGGCAGCATATAATCTATCAATTCTATTCTTTGATCTTTTAAACACCCAATATATGATCAAAACACTTACAGACAAAACTAGCCACGGATAAATTAAAAGAATTAGATGAAAAATATCCCAAAAACCACTTAAATATCTTTGAAAATGAATAACGATATGGCCACCCCAATTTAAAAGAAAAACAAATATGAAAAAACGACTTCCGACAGGAAAAAACTTCCATAAAAACCAAACAAAAATACCCACCAAAATAAATATATGAATACCGATCTCGCTTTCAATCTCAGCTAATCCCAATATTTCACCTAGTTCTATAACTGTCCAAGCAGTCATGCCACCAACTATCCCGAACCATGCTTTTGATATTTCACTTAAATTATTATTTAAAGATTTTTTAAGACATACCCCGGTCACTAAAACAGCAATAATTATATAAACAATGAAACCCATTATTCCCATAACTCTTGCTAAAAACAAAGATCCCATCAATCCAACCAAAATGATAATAATCAAAAAAGGAGAAAATACACCATCAAATAATTTACTTTTAAAGTCAGAATTCCACCTCATAATAATTATATTTTTATAATCTTAAAAAGATTAACAGAAAATAATACTAATTAAATTTCTGTTTAATATGATCTCAATATAATTACATTACATATCTAAAAAAATAATTAACTTAAAAACATTGATACATCATATAATTCATATGATACTATAAAAACATAATCACCTCTATTAATGATTAAATATTTTTAATTAACTAATAATACTAATAAATTTTAACGATGACTTTTTTTAGGTTTAAAAAACATAAGATCTCTCGTGGTAAAATTATTTTTCTAATCATTCTCTTAATTTTTACAACTTCCGGAATAGTTGGTTTATACCACAACATGAAACCGTCTCCCACAGCAACAAATAAAGCCGGCTCAATACACTATTTAACCGAAGAAGAAATAGAATTCTTATACGATCTAACATACACTAAAAACAACAACAGAATATTAGAACAACAGATCTTTAGAGAGGTACTTGAAATGATAGACAACGCAGAAAATTATATTTTATTAGATTTTTTTCTTTTTAATAGAGATGGTGATGATCAGTCAGAAGAATATGTTGACTTAGTTGGTAAGATAACCAACAGACTTATAACCAAGAAAGAAAAAGATCCTGAAATAAATATTTATTTGATCACCGACCCTATCAATAACTTTTACGGTAGTTATAGATCAAAACACTTAAAAAAACTAGAAAAAGCAGGAATAGAAGTAATAATAACAGATTTAACCAAATTAAGAGATTCCAACCCTATATATTCCGGTTTCTGGCGAAGTTATATTCAATGGTTTGATACCAAAGGATCAGGTTGGATATCTCACCCTTTTGATAACCAAAAAAACCAAATAACTCTTAGATCCGCTTTAAAGGTTTTAAACTTTAAAGCTAACCATAGAAAGATCTTAATGTCCGATGATGACGACCAAATGGTTTCCCTTATTACCTCCGCTAATCCTCATAATGCCAGCAGTCTTCATTCCAATATTGCTTTTAAAATAACTGGACCTATCTGGCAAGATATTTTTATCACTGAACAAGCAGTAGCTAATTTTTCCAACAGTGAAATAACTTCACCAAATATACCTAAACAAGAAAATAATCAAAATAAAGACAGAAATATCACAGCTAAAATACTGACCGAAAAAAAGATCAAAGAACACCTGATCAAAGACTTAGAAAAAACAAACGAACAGGATGAAATAATGATGACTATGTTTTATCTTTCACACCGAGATGTAATAGAGTCTTTAATAAATGCCTCAGACAGAGGAGTTGAAATAAAGATCATTTTAGACCCCAATAAAGATGCTTTTGGCAGAGAAAAAACAGGCATCCCAAATCGTCAAGTGGCATATGAATTAAATAAAAGATCAAACGGCAACATCAAAATCAGATGGTACGACACTAAAGGAGAACAGTTCCATAGCAAAATGACTCTGATCCAAAAACAAGAAAAAATAATTACTCATGGTGGTTCAGCTAATCTAACCAGAAGAAATCTGGACGGTTTTAACTTAGAAACCAACGTTAAGATCACTACCCCTCTTAATACTAAGTTGGCAAAAGAACTTACAAGCTACTTTGAAAGAATTTGGAATAACACAGATGGAAAATTCACTCTAAAACTTACCGACACCTACTATGACCCTTCATTATTAAAATATTGGCTTTATAGATTTCAAGAGTTTTCAGGAATAAGTAGTTTTTAATATTAAAAGATCATAAAACAAACAATTTTATGATCTTAACTACTGTGATATACTTAAAAAAGTTAATATTAATAACATGATGAAGTCCTAAAAGGAGCTTTATTTAAAAATCTTTATAAATAAAGCAGGGTGTAATTCCCTCACTGTCGCGCAACGGTATAGTCCGAACTCATGTGTATGTAATCTGAAAAAAGGCTCGCGTCAGGCTAATTTTAAACAACCTGGCACAGCTGGGTTTTTTAATTAAATAAAATGAAAAAAGAAAACAAATACATTGGTTTTATAAGTAAAATTACTATTATATTATTTTTAGTAGGATTAAGCTTTTGGATAAGAATAGAATACATAGAAAATGAAAAAGTTGATCAACTAACAACGGAACAAGAAAAAGGTTTAGTTTCTTTACAGTTAGACTTTGGTGAAGACCAAAAAATTCAAGAGTACAGTGCTAAAATAACTTCTGATCAAAGTGTTTTTGATCTTTTAAAAGAATTAAAATTAGACTTAGAATATCAAGACCATGAAGAAATGGGTATTTTTATTAAATCTATAGAAGGAGCAGGTAAACGAGATACTGATAAAAATAAATGGTGGCAATACTGGGTTAATGACAAATATGCTACTACCAGCATTGATTCATACATAATAAAACCGGGTGATGAAATAAAACTAAAACTAACAGAAGAATGATCGTATATTAATAGATAATTTAATTTAAAATTATGAAAAAACCATCTCCATTTTGGATAGTTACTACAGTTTTTTTATTAATAACAATAGGTTTTATTAGCAGGATCTTACCTCACACCTGGAACGCTACCCCAATAGGAGCAATCACTTTATTTACCGGTTTCCTTTTAGGTTGGCGTTATGCAATACTGATACCTTTTTTAACTATGCTCTTAAGTGACTTATGGATAGGAACCTACCAAACACCTATAATGTTTTCCGTATACCTAAGCTTCATATCAATCGGATTTTTAGGAATAGTACTTCGTAAAAATCAAAAATACGAATCATTCTTGGCTGGTGGAATAATCGGAGCTACCATTTTTTTCCTTTTAACCAACGGAGCGGTCTGGTGGTTTAGTGGAATGTATCCCCAAACTTTATACGGTTTATTTACATCTTATATCGCCGGTTTACCTGTTTATAAAAACATGCTAATTGGAGATATTTTTTATGTATCTATCTTTTATGGAATATATCAAACAGCTCTACATTGGTCTAAATATGATAAAAAGATCATAAGAACTTTAAATTTTAAAGTAACGGAAAAATTAAAATTAATTAAAATTAATTATGAAAGCTCAAACCGGAAAACTGATCCTGATCCGTCATCATGAATCAATTTGGAACAAATTAGAAAAATGGACGGGAATAAGTGATGTTAATTTAACACCTTATGGTAAAAATATGGCTTTTAAAATAGGTCAAGAGATAAAAGATCTACCAATAGATAAAATAATAACTTCTAAACTAAAAAGATCCATCCAAACAGCTGAAGAGATCTTAAAAGGTATGGATAAACCCGATATTCCAATTCAAAAAACAGAAGCAATAAACGAACGGGATTATGGTGATTACACCGGTAAAAACAAATGGAAAATGAAAGAAGTACTGGGTAAAGAAAAATTTAAAAACATACGTCGTGGTTGGAACTGTCCGGTTCCCGGTGGAGAAACTTTAAAATTAGTATACGAACGAGTAATTCCCCACTATCAAAATAATATAATACCGGAATTAAAAAATGGTAAAAATATTCTTTTAGTAGGACACACTAATTCCTTAAGAGCACTAACTAAATACATTGAAAATATATCCGATAAAGAGATAAAAGATCTAGATATGCCATTTAATACCATTAATATTTACACTGTAAATAAAAAAGGTAAATTAGAAACTAAAGAAACAAGAATTATAAAATAGGTTTGGATTTAATAAAAATAAAAAAACAAGGAATTATTCTGCCAACTTTATTCTAAGAAGATATCTGATTTATAACCAACTTTCTATCTCTTGGTCCATCAAACTCAAACAAGACCGGTCTCTGCCAAGTACCCATTAAAAGCCCTCCTTTACTAACCGGTACTGATATATCAGATCCTATTAAAGTTGCTAAAATATGATCAGGAGTATGATCAGGATTATGTGGATGTCGAAAATCTAATTCAGGGATCATGGCATAAAATGCATCCAACATATCCAAATCAGTACCGGGATCTAAATCAGCCATAGATAAAGCAGCTGTAGTATGTAAGATATTTACCAATAAAACACCTTCCGATACGGGTTGTTCCAAAAGATAATTTTCTAAAACATCCGTAATATCTAAAACCTGTTTATTACTTGAAGTTTTAATTTGCACTAATTTTGTTTTCATAAAGATACTAATTCAAAACAAAAGATTCTAATCATACCTTGGAGCTCTCTCTTCTACTTTCATTTCATAATTTACAAACCTACCTAAAGCAAAAAACAGAGATGACAACCTATTAAGAAACATCATCTCAGTATCTCCCAAACGACCCGGTCTATCTTTTAAAACCGCAACAGTCTTTCTTTCTGTCTTTCTCGCCATTGTTCTGGCTATATCAAAATGAGAAGTTAACTCACTTCCCCCGGGAACTATAAAATTTCTTATAGGAGGAATTATTTCTTCTACCTCTTTTATCCATCTTTCCAACTGTTTAACAGAATCAACAGATAAACTCTTCTGAGCTCCCCCCAACTCAGCTTGAATAGAAAACAGTTTATCCTGTAACCAAACCACAATATCAAAAAGTGAACGGTCTTTTAGTTTAATATCTGATTTTTCGGCCAAAAAAGCACAAAGACCTAAATAAGAATTTAGTTCATCTAATCCACCCAAAGCATCAAATATAGGGTCATCCTTACTTACTCTTTGATCTTGAGAGCAACCGAAAAGATTAGATGTTCCGTTGTCTCCTTTACCTGTATATAGCATAAATAGTTTAAATTATTAAAAATCAAAAAGATATAGACGATATTCATCTATTTCTCTTTGATCCATATCATAAAAGTATTTACCTCTTTCGTGAAGCTCGGTAGCGAGTTTAATACCAACAAACCTCCAGTGCCAAGGTTCATACTGAAAATACTCATTTCCTTGAGGGTAAGAAAGTATAAAACCATATTTATAAGCATTTTCCTTTAACCAAGTATATGCTTCTGTATTTTCAAAACCACTCAAAGCCCCTTCCATTTCACCGGTACTAAAATCAACCGCAGTACCTAACTGATGTTCAGAGTAACCTTGCTCTGCCGAAAATAGATTAGCTGTTCCTTCTCCATATATCATACTATATTTTTCTTTTAACTCCGACTGTTCATCAAAAGACCTATAACCCGAAACAATTTCAAGTTCAATACCTTCCCATTCTGCATCTTCCATCATTTCCTTTAAGATAGGCCAGGCATCTTCATGAAAGTATCCTTCTTCTCTTGTTGGAGCCAAAAACTCTTCAGGTATCTCAGTTAATCCGGAAGGTTCATAATTCTCATTCAAAAAATAAACTTTGGAATATTTTTTTAAAAGCTCTCTATCTATATCCTCTAATGTTCTGATCTTTTCAACTTCACCGGTAACCTCTTCAAGCCTGTCTATTAATTTATCAACATCATCACGTTCTCTCTCAAGATCATTTCGTAAACTTTCATTAGCCTCTTTTAATATTTTTATCTCTTCATTTAAACTAACCACCTTCTCTTCCAATTCTTTTCTTTCCTCCTCCAAATGCTTATTCTTTACCACATGATCTTCAAGATCATAAGATAAAGAAAAGATCTCAAACGACGCCCAAATTACTGCTATGATCAAAATAGCTCCGGATATTAAAATACCTAAAGTTAAAAAAATTGGCCTTAAATATTTCTTTTCTTTTTGAGGATAAGAGAAATCATTCATAACTTAATAGATTATAACATAAAAATATTACAACCTTTCAACCCCTCCTACAAACCAAAAACAGATCAAAGTATGACCTGTTTTTGTTTTTCTTGATAAAAGAAGAATCTAATCCAAACCCTTTAAATTTTTTAAAAGTTGGTCTTTTATTTAGAAAATCTGTTATTTCTATTTTGAATTCTTTCCTCTATCTCCTCTTCAGTTATACAGCCTCTCTCAACTGCATCTAACATCCTTTCCATTCTCATAGCCACCCTTTCTTCTCTGTGTTTTTCTCTTAACTCATTTCTATGAATTAAGAAATCCTCTTTATTCATTTCCAAAACTTGAGCATTTTCTTCTATTTCTCCTCCTCTAAACTGCCTCAAATTCTCCCAAGGTTTTTGTTCATCTACATGAGCACTAACAGTGGTAGCTAAAGGGATCATTAAAAGACCAAAAACAAACACTCCTAAAAATATTTTTCTCATCATATTTTAATATTACTTTCTAATAAAATCGACCTTATATCTATTTATTACAAATATACTAAAACTATCTTTCATTTTTTCTGGATCGGCCGTTTATTCCCCTAAAACCCAAAACCTCTATCTTTTTCCCAACTCTTTCACCGATAACTATGATCTCACTTCCTTCTTCTATTTCCTCAAACTTACGACGTCCTTTTGTTCTTTGAGATATGTTTAAATAAACAACCTCTCCTTCTTTAATTTCCAATAACCAACTCTCTTTACTTTTATCCAACAAAGTACCAAAATGAACATTTTCCATCTCAAGGTTTCCTAAATACCTATACATTCCTCCCATAGCTCTGGGTAACCTCTCTTCTTCAGCAAGATCAAAAAATGAATGATGAATTGAAGTAGCATCAACAAAAACACTACCTACAACCATTAACATAACAATAATTACAAATGAATAAAGAAGGGGTTTTCTATATACCAATGAAAATTTTTTAGCTAATATCTCAACCAAAAAAACTAATAAAAACATCAAAAAGACTAAATACCAAGGAAAAGTATTTAAAATTATTTTAATACCCTGAATACCCATGCCGGAAAAAATATCCATGTCATTTATTTTAAAAACAAAAACCATCAAACTTCCAAGATATAAGATAAAAAGAGAAAACAGAGCTATTAAACCAACTATCAAGATAGTTTTTAAAATAAAAATGTACTTGGATCTCATTTTTACTTCTCCTTTTTCAATCTTTAACAAAACCTCTTTAGTTATTGATATTTTATCTTTTTCTTTTTTCATATATCTTTTTTACTTCTTCGCGTCCTCTTTTTAATCTGACGCCAACGGTTGATATTGGAATACTCAAAATATCCGATATCTCTTGATAATCTTTTTCCTCAAAATAAAACAAAGTTAATATCTCTCGATATTTCGGCCTAATTTCTTTTAAATAAGCGTCAATTTCCTTACTTTCTTCCTCTTTCTCTATATTACCTAAAAGATCATCTTCATTTGTAAAAGTAAATATCATATCCATATCAAAAATAGTATAACTTTCCTTTTTATTTTTTCTGATAATATTAACAAAATCATTATGCGCAATACGATATATCCAAGAAGAGAATTTTTTTGAAACATCAAAACCTTGAATATTAATATAAACTTTAACAAAAACATCCTGCACCGCATCTTTTATATTCTCGTGATCAAATAAAAATCTTTTACCATATCTTAAAAGTCTACCCTCGTATCTGTCCACAAGGATCTCAAAAGCATCGGTTCTTTTTTGTTGAACAAGCCCCGCAAGTTCTTCATCGGTTTTATCTTTCATAGATATATCAATATACTATCCCTTTTATATATTTTACGAAAAAATAAAAATTTTATTTCATAAAAAAAATCCGAATAATACGGATTTGATATAAAAAATAACCTAAAGATCTATTCCGCTTTAAAATATTCCAAAACAGCCTTCACTCCGGCTTTATTTTCTTCCCACTCCAATTTATCATAAGTCGTCAACTCAACTGTAATTGAAGGAATACCAATAGAAGCAAGCCATCCTTCAACATCTCCTGTTATATCGTAATGATCAAATGAAGGTATGGCGGGGTAATCAGCAGCTTCAGCATAAGCTTCCATAATACCAACAGTACCGGGAAGTATTCCTTCATTACACTCCGACCCATAAACAGCACCGGCCATACTGTGCCAAAAAATAACAGCATCCGGAGATGTATCAAAAACAAAATCTCTTATTACTTTTGATTCGGGTTCTGAGAAAGGCTCATCACCCGCACTGACAACATCACCCCTCCATGTACTTTCAGGCTCCCAGTTACAATCAAAGTTTCTATTCAGGTCTACTCCATTTGCATTAAATCTACCATGAGTAGTTTCCTCCCTTGAAACCGGTGCATCTGAAATATCAAACCTTCCTGTTTTACCAATTACAGCCTTTACTCCATCAGGATTAGCTGAAGGTATTATACTTAAAACAGTATCTTCAGGAAGAAATTCAGGATCATTTTCCAAATGATCTATTAATTCATAAGCAAGTAAAACCGAATTCCATTCATAACCACCATGAATTCCTCCAATAAAAACAACGTGAGAAAGGTCTTCTGACTGATCCGTTGATTCATGTTCATATCTATAAAGCTCTATATCAAGGCCTTCAACAGACGTACCTAAAACAGAATGTTCAGGCCACTCATGAACTAATTCAGGTTCCTCTTCTTCTTTTTCAACTACCGGTTCTTCTTCTGTTTGTGTTCTGGAAAAGATATAAAAAGAAAAAATAGCAACAAGAAATATTATTATAAAAACAACAGATTTTCCCAGTTTTGTCATAAATTAAATATTAATTACCATACATCTCAAGAACTGCTTCTAATCCTCTACGATTTTTATCCCACTCTGAAGAGTCGTGAGAATCCAATAAAACACTTATAGCCGGAATATCAATCTTAGAAAGCCAATCAGCCATATCACCTGTTATTTTATATGAATCAAAAATACCCTCAGCACTATAACCCGAAGCATCGGCATAAACATCCATAAGCTCTTCTGTTTGGTTTAAAACATCACCATAACAGGTTGAAGTGTAAACACTACCGGCCGCACCAAAATACACTACCACCGCTTCGGGTTTACTGTTTTCAATAAAATCTTTTATCGCTTCGGACTCCGGCTCTGAAAAAGGTTCTGAACCTGCATCTATTACTTTATTTTGCCAAACACCTTCAGACTCCCAGTTACAATCAAAGTTTCTATTTATATCTACACTATTGGCATTAAAACGACCCACTACGGTATCACCTATTACATCAGAAGGATCAAACCTTCCATCTACCTCAACTACTTTGCTTAAACCATCAGGATTTAATACCGGAATAACTATAACTTCAACATTTTCCGGAATAATTTCAAAATTATCTTCCAAATGATCTATTATTTCATAAGAAAGAAGAGAGGTACCCCAAGAGTATCCTCCATGAATTCCTCCCACAAAAATTATCCTGTCATCACCCCCTCCGTAACGATGAGCAACAATATCTCTACCTTCAACAGACTTACCTATAATCTCTTCTGAATAAAGTTTTGCCTTTTCTTCATCCTCCTCTTTTTCCTCCTCTTCTTCTTCATCGCTTTCGGTTTCATCATCCTCTTCAACAACATCGGAATCTTCTTCAGCTGGATCTTCGGTTGTAAATTCCATCAAAAAATCAGTTGTTAGTAAAAAAATAACACCAAAAGATACTACACCCACAACTAAAACAATTAAAAGATATTTCATATTTAATTTATATAAGAAATTAATTTTTTATAAATACAATGTTATTTGATTATAACACACCAAAGATCATTCCAATAAATTTTCACACAAAGCCCACATTCCTATTTCATCCAGACGTGCTTTTTCTTCAAGGTTTAAAAATTTCTCCATTTTTTTAAAAGTTTCAACCTCATAAACTAAAGCATATCCCTCCTCCACCATTAAACTATTAACTAATTCGCCATCAGGAAGATATACATATCTTAAAATACGTTCGTATTTATCACGATCAGAAACTTTATCATCTTTCTCTAAAACAACAGCACCTTCTTCTAGAACACTCTCTAAATAGTCTTTTGCCTCCGGACCAAAACACTCTTCATCTGAATACGGCCCCTCTATTTCGGGAGCATCTATACCAATTAATCTTACCGGTTTTACACTACCATCTACCCTAACCCAAATAGTATCACCATCTATTACATTTACTACTTCAAAAACTCCTTCTTTATAAGAACTTTCCGGTTCTATTTTTTCTTTTAAATTAACCTGTTTGGGATCTTTAATAATAATTTGAGATCTTCCTTCATAAGTTTTGATCTTCCCATATATATAAATATCTTGACCAAACCAAGATTCTATATCTTTAAAAAGATGTGAGTATTCCGAAAAAACAACACTACTAAAAGGACACTCTCTAAAATCCGAACAGAAATTAACAAAGTAGTTATCATTAGCTGAAACAAATACATGATCAACTGTACCAAAAACCCAAAACTCCTCCCCTACATTATCCAAAGCTTCAAAAAAATGAATTGAATTTTCTTCCGTTATCGGCGGAACATCAAAAACCTCTTCTTGTTCAGAATAAAATCCCAGCCTATAAAAGATAAAAATAAAGATAAAGATCAAAATCCCTAAAACTAAAAAGAGTCTTAAAAAATTTTGCTTAAACATAAAAAGTTTCAATAAAACTTTATCTTAGTAAATCAAAAATGATCTATTTTAACCACAAATCAAGATCACTTCTTACCTAATTTAGAAACCTCTCTTTCTACTTCTTCATCTTCGATCTTTTTATACAAAGGTGAAACATCTAAAACCTTAAAGAGTTCTTCAGGTTCCGGATATTCCCAAGAACCGATTTTAAAACCTAAAAACTCATGTATCTTCTCTGAAGTTTTAGGTAAAAATGGATTAACAATAATGGACAGAACTCTGATCGTTTGAATAAGAACAGCCAACTCTGATTCAACTTCATCTCTTTTACTTTCATCCTTTATCTTAGCCCAAGGTTCTTTTTTATCAATATACCTATTAGCAGTTTCTGCTATCTCTAAAATAACTTTAAATCCGGCTCTGAATTTACCTTTCTCTATTAATTTACCAAGCTTTTCAAAAGATTTCTGTGAAAGATCTAAAAGTTCTTTTGAGTCATCATCTAAAGACTTTGGAAACCTAACTCCTTCCGGAAAATTCTTTTTACTAAATGAAAGAACTCTGTTAACCAAATTACCAAAAGTTCCAATAAGTTCTCCATTTACACGCTGAGCAAATTCAGACCAATAGAAATCAACATCACTATTTTCAGGTCCATTGTATATTAAAAAATAACGAACTGTTTCAGGGTTAAAACTTTCCAAAAGATCAGGAAGCCACACCGCCCAGTTTCTACTTTTTGAGAACTGTTTCCCTTCAAGATTTAAATACTCGGAAGAAACTATCCTGTCAGGAGTATTCAAAGACCCTTCCGCAAGCAAAATACCGGGCCAAATTATAGTATGAAAAGGTACATTATCTTTACCGTGTACATAGTAATGAATAGCTTCTTTATTTTGCCACCACTTTTTCCAAAGATCCGGATCTCCTTTTTCCTCAGCCCATTTCTTTGAAGATGAGAGGTAACCAGTTACCGCATCAAACCAAACATAAATACGCTTTGAATCATATCCAGTTAAAGGAAGAGGTACGCCCCATTCAGTATCTCTGGTAACAGCTCGATCTTGAAGACCTTGATTTAAAAAACTATTAGTAAAACCCAAAGCACTAGAACGCCAACCACCACTTTTTTTATTAACAAATTTTTCCAAGTCTTTCTGAAGAGATGTTAGCTTTAAATAAAAATGTTCAGAATCTCTAACTTCTAAAACCTTCTCTTCTTCTTTTAACTCTTTTTCATTTTTTAAAACCTTTGGATTTATTTTCGGCTCTTTCAGTGAAATAGGATCTAAAAGAGTACCGCAGTTATCACACTGATCGCCACGTGCACTATCAAAACCACACTCAGGACAAATTCCTTCAATATATCTATCAGGAAGAAAACGTTTTAAAAAAGGAGAGTACAAAGCCTTTTCTGTTTTTTTATACAAAAAACCTTTATTATACAGATCTAAAAAAAGATCCTGCACCACTTTAGCATGTTGATCGGTGTCTGTTCTGGTATATAGATCATAAGAAAAACCAAGTTTATCAATAAGACATCTCTCAAATTCTTGATGATAATTCTCTACAATTTCAGAAGGATGAACACCTCTATTATCCGCTTCAACAGCAATGGGAGTTCCATAACAGTCACTTCCTGATGTCATAAGCACATGATCTCCGGCAAGTCTATGATATCTGGCTAAAACATCAGCACCTATAAAAGAAGCAGCGTGCCCTAAATGCAAACTCCCGTTTGCATAAGGCCAAGCTATTCCAATATATACTCTTCTTTCCATAAAATTAGATTATATCAAAAATAAGTTTTATTTAAAGAAAAATATTTTAAAACAAATATTATAATATATTATTATAATAAGGATAATTTTCTTTAATTTTCTTTTTCCACTTATCTGTCTCCCTTTCTTTTCCAAGATCATTTTTATGATAAACCAAAAGAATATATGAAGTTTTATCTTTTTTATGCAAAGCTACTATAACTCTATTTCCGGATGACTTAGGTGAATATTTCTCTCCAGCTACTGCAAACATAAATTTACATATCAAAATATCACCGGAACTATTTATAATCTCCATTTTTCCCACCTCTATTGCACGCTCCGAATTAGCACAGATAGCCTCAATGGCACCCTGTGTTATCTGCCAAACATTTTTAGAATATTTCTTTTTAAACTTTTTATATAATAACGTTCGGCAAAGTTTTCAATTACTACCGCATACTTTGAGTACTCAATAGACATATTTGGGATCTTCTTGAGTTATCAACTCGTAAGGAATGATCTCTCCTTTGAATGAAAGATCAAAAGGAAGCTGTTGATGAGTGAAAACAACTATCTCACGAGTGCTTTTGTCCCTCCATTTTTTCTCTATCTTCTTCATCAACTCCTTCTCTTTTGTGGATATTTTATCAAGCTTAACTTTACGACCTGCCTCAGTCACCGAGATAAGATGAATATCATCATCTTTATTTCGTCTTTTATACTCAATATTCAAAAAACCCTCGCTTCTAACTCATCAACAGCACGAAAAAACTGATCAGAAACCAAACCAAAGTTTATTTTCCTATATGCCATACCACTCATACTTTCCAATTCATTATAAAACCAGGCAAAATCAGCCAAATACAGATATTTAGCAAGTTTTGTTTTAGAGATCTTTCCATCACCGGAAACAGTCCGTAAAAAAGATAACATCATCTGACGATATTTATCATAATTAGGTGCTGCACGGCTATATATCTCCTCAACAGTAATACCTAAAACCAAACTTAGTCGTTCCGCTTCTCCTAGAGAAACATCTCTTTTTCCTTTTTCAATAGCAACATATGAAGAACGTGCTATATTTAAAACTCCCGCAACCTTTTTTTGAGTTAAACCTCTATTGATCCTTATTCTTTTTATAGTATCTCCTAATGTACTCATATACATAAAGATTATAAAAATATATGTCAAAAGTTAATACACATATTGACTTATATTCTGACAATATAAGTCAATATCAATCTAACTCACAAACAAATATCTCAGGACTCATATAAGCATCAACTGAAGTTACCATCTTTAACTTTACTGTTTTAGTGATCTTAAAAGACGACTCTGATAGCGCTCTTTTAAATATCTCCCCTTTAGTTGTATAAACCGCCAGCTTTCCACCCGGATTTAAACACTCTTTTGAATAATCAACAAAAATTCTATATAACTCATCTAGATCCTCATTTTTTGATACAGACATCCCAAAAGGAAGATCAGACGTGATGACATCAAACTTTCCAAGATCAGGTTTATCAAAAATATTCTTTTCTTTTAACTCTATCTTTTTTATAAGCCCGGCTTTTTTAATATTCTGTATAGCCAAAGAAATGTGTTCTTTTCTGTTATCAAAACCAATTAGTTTTTTAAGATGTGAATAACACAAACCGGCTTCGATTAAAAGAGTGGCACTTCCTGAAAAAACATTCATATAAGAATTTGTTTTTTCCGATACAACCAAAGAATTTAATGAATAAGCAATAGTTGGATCCATTGCTCCTTCCATATTTTTTACTTTATAACTTCTCATTGAAAGAGGTCTCTGTGTTGTCCGAACTCCGATCTCCCACATACCATCCGTCTTTATAATATACATCTTCATATCAGCATATTCGCTTTCCTCCATCCCGAAAGTTCTTTCTATATATTCAGCAATTGATCTAACTTCAGACGAATCTGAACCTGCACAACTGATCTTAAAAGTTTTAAATCTATCTTCACTTTCTTTTAAAACTTTATCTATAAGATCTCCCAAAATTGATTTATGTTTAGAAACATAATAAGGATTTAATTTTTCTCCCTCTATAACCACATAAACAGCAGAAATACTCCTGAAATTCTTAAAAGAAGCAATGTTACTTACATCACTTAAATATATACTTCCACTTTTTTTCTTAAAAACCTTACCTCCTTTAATTTCATCCAAGACAAACTCCTCCAACCCGGAAATAAAAGAAAGTTTTATTTTTGTTTCCATATCTTTTTTAATAAAAAACTAATACCTATTTTAATATTTTTTTAAAATAAAAAAATTTCATAAACAATAAAATATACCTAATATTTTATTTAACGATCAAAACAAAGACTGAATATCTCTAATATCTCTTTCTACTACCGCCTGATAGATCTCTTGGCTTGATATATCCAAAGATCTATCATTTCTATACTTTTTAAATTCCAAAATACACTTTCTCTGTTCGTCACTTAGATCAAAGTTAGCAATACTGAAAAATTTTTTATTTCTATCTTCAAACTGATCTTTATCCATAAACCAAACGTCTACCACCCATTTAATATTATTTAACCTTTGCTTTAATCCTATGTAATGACCATCCGGAAACTCTTTTCCCTTACGTCTATCATCCCAGTCTCCTTTGATAAAATAACTCCTGAAAGATCCTTTTAAAAATAAAGATCTAAAAATATCCAAGATCTCTTCAACTGAATAAACATCTTCTCTGGTAACTGCAATATCAATATCCGGATCAAGCATAACATTACCGGCATAAGCACCAATAAAACTAACTTCACCAAAACTCTTTAGATCATTGACTATATCAGTTTTTTCCAAAAGAATATCAGCCTCTTTTTTTAAAGAATCACTTTTTTTAATAAGCGGATCCAACATAAAAACTATTTATTATTCAGTAACATATCTTTGATCTCTAAAGCTTGACTCATTATCCTATCGCCTATTTCTTTCCAATCAAAATAATTTTTATGATCTTTAGGATCAATTAATTTTATTTCGGTTATATCACCATCCGGATCACTAACAAAATCACCATAAGGCTCTACAACACAAACCGATCTAGTCTGTCTAACTACCCTATTTAACTCAAAAACATCTTGATAACCAATAAGCTGTTGTTTTATTACCTTCATATTAGTTTCTTCCATAACCTCTCTAATAGTAGCTTCTTCATAACTCTCTCCCTCTTCAATTCCACCACCGGGCGGTGTCCAGTATCCCTTTGAATCTGCGTAAACAACAACAAATTTATCTTTATAAAAACAATAAGCATGCACTCCCTGCAATACTTTTCCTTGAACATCCTCTAAAGGATCAGACTCTCTATAAACAACATCAAACTTTTGATTAGACCTATTTATGATAGTTGATCTAATTTCCATAATAATATTACTTAACAAATTAATTTTAACTCTATAGGATCTTTCCAAAAAGAAAACCGATTTAACAAGTATATCAAAAAGCCACTTAAACTAAAATTTACTCAAACACAAATATACCAATAATAGTGTTAAATCCATAAACTTAAACAGTATTTTTTAAAAAATACTTCAAATATTCTTTCTACTGCTTTTTATAGTTTTTTTAAATTTCAAACCCATTAATTTTCTCAGTCCATCTTCACTTATAGACCTTGATCCTAATACCCAAAACTCCAAACTTCGCTTCATCTTCCTTAGAATAGTACTTATACATCTCCTTGTACTCCTCTTTATCTACACTTCCATATTCAACAGGATCAAACGCGTAGCAAAGATCTCTAAAGGTCGGAAAATGGTGCAGATCCTCAACATAAGTGAGAACCTTTTGATCCGGATCTTCCACTAAAGAAAACTCTATATTATCACCGATCTTAATAAGTTGACGTTTTTCATCATTAAGACGTAATTCCAAAGTTTTAGTTCCATCTTTAATTCCTTTAAATGGTTCAGATTTTAATTTCATTTGATGTAGCATGACTCTATAATATAACTTTTTAATAAATTTATTGATCTAATCAATTAAACTCAACAGTTATTTTAACAGTAGCTCAATACCGATTACTATAAAACGATACCGTGCTGATTATAAGTAACTACCCAGCAGAGACTCAAACACCTTAAAAAATTGAGACAATCGCCTTTTCTAGAATATCCTAATTACAACTCAATCTTTCAAGGGAAAGTCCTTCGGCAATGAACTCACACATAAGATCAAGATTTTCTCTTTTACGAATTATATGTCCCTCTCCTTCAAGCTTCAAAAGACTGGCGTTCTTTCCCAAGGACTCGGCCATATAGAAAAACTCCCTAGTCTGCCAGACGGGAACAGTAGAGTCTTCATCGCCGTAGATCAATAGTATCTCCTGATCATCAAGATCGGGTAACCCTTTGTAAACGGAGGCCTCTCTATACATATCGTAGTTCTTCTCAAGATCATCGAGATCCACCAATCCATCGAAATAAGCGCTAAAAGGCGACGAAGGAATACGTTCAAGTAAAGTGAACCAATCAAAAACCCCATTTACGGCAATAACGCCGTCAAAAATACCAGGTTGATCAACTAAAGCCTTAGGCCCCAGATACCCCCCGTAACTATTGCCGATAAGATAGGTATGATCTATATTGAAACGTCTTCGCATATCGGAAACGGCTTCAACCACATCATCCCTGTCGGCAACCCCCAGATTGTTCATCAGTTCATCCATCAGTTCATTGCCGTGACCATAACTTCCGGCATAATCAAGTTTTAAAACATAAGCCCCACTTTCAACCAATCTCTCCAAAAGCTCGTCATAAACAGCATAACTTAAATAAGAGTGATAACCGAAACTGGCTTGTCTTCTGGGTCCACCATGAAGCCAGATGAAAAGGTCTGAAGCTCCCCTTGTTCCGACCGGTTCATATAGAACACCTTTGGCACGGTCAAAGGAGACCACGCTTTTCTTTACTTCGGAAAAAGCCGGAGACGGTTCCACCGCTTCCAAAACCTGAACTTGATCTTCCTCTGGGATATACATTGCCACATTGGTATTCTTTCCTTCTATCATCAAGAAAGAAAGGCCGTGATCGCTTACCGGACGCATATAACTTGCATATGAAACATCCTCGGCCACTATCCGGCTTTCATTTTCAACGGGATCATACCGATACAAAACCCACTTATACGGATCTTCCTCGGTATTGCCAATAACATAAAGTTCATTCTTGAAAAAGATATAATCTTCCACGGTAAAGTCATCCCCAAATACACGTTCAGCACCGCTTCCCGGATCATCACTTTCAAGATCAACCAAGTAAAGGGTCTGATATCCTTCGGGATCATCAACGAAAACTGCAAATCTTTCAGACTGAGAGAACTCAACAAAATCGGGAGTCTCGGCAGATATCGCGACAACCTCTCCGGTATCGGTGTTCCAGATCCGGTGTTCCTCTTCCAGGTAGTTATAAGCGGAAAGATAGCTACCATAAGGGGAGAGCGACCTTGATGGAAATTCCGACTGAGTTGGAGTCATTTCCCTCAATTCACCCGTCTTTATATCAAAAGTCACAACATTCCCATCAACACCAAAAAGCATGACATGCTCCTCACCCCAAGCGAATCTATAAGAGGAGGTATCCTTAAAATACGGAACCAGTTGTACGAGTTTAGCTTCATCACCAGAGATGTCATAAACCATGTGTAAATAAGTGCTCGTACCATTATCAACCTCAACAACATCTTTTGTTATACCGAACTTCCCACTTGAACTTTTGCTATAATCCACACTTCCCTCTATCTCGGGAAAAAGAGAAGGAGTGGATGTACCTAAAGAAGAACAATTCTCTTCCATAACCTCACAGATGAAGTTCTCTTCCCCCCAAGGCCCTCTATAATTAACGTGCACTTTTGAACCATGAATATCTTCAACCTGGCCGTACTGGATCTCGGCCCCCGATACAGGGCTGTTTACAAATAAAAATATAGCCAGAACAAATAAAATTGATAGGTATTTAATCATATCCTCCATATTGCACAAATTAACCATAACAGTCAATAAGAACGGGGGGTAATATATACCGGTTTTCGTAAATAATACAATTATGAACAACTTGTATGATTTAAATCAGGTACCATCCGGATCATAGATCTAGTAACATATCAAAAAAGACCTACGATCCGGTAAAATTTATTCTCAGATAAAATAAACATAAACTAAAACTTCAAAGCTCTTTGATTTTTACCCTTTCAGTAACACAAGGTTTCCAATAACCAGATTAAATAGTCATCAAAACGGTAAATTATCTGAGAAAAAATTCTAATTTTTCTTGTTTCAAATTTCCTTTTTTAATTTGTAACCTTAATGATAGAATAAAAAATAATGAAATTTTTACCTTATGCATTGGTCTTGATCTTGGCTGTTGTCATTATCGCTCTTCTTTTCACCGGAGAAAACAAGCTTGAATATGAAGTGACTTCTCCGAAAGATGAACAAGAAGAAGAGGTTGTAGAAGAAGAGACCGCCATTACCGATGAAGAAAGTGAGGACCAAAAAGACGTTGAAGACAAAGCGCCTGATATAAAAGAAGAAGAACCGGAGAGATATGAGGAAAAAGAAGAGGAACTATCCGAGGATGAATCTTTAAAGAATTTGGTCTATGAATTTTTGGGGAGGCCCTACGAGCGAGGACCTTTGGGTGAAGAGGAGGGAGAGCGAATATACAGAGAAGACGTCTTTGACTGCACCACCTTGGTATTGGTGAGCGCTTCCAAGTACAACGCCAACGGCAAGAGTGCCGAAGAGATGATGAAGGTCGCAAACTATTATCCGGCCGAAGTCATCTCATACGAAAATCGGCTTCATTTCACGACCTACAGAAACAAAGTCTCCCCTCTTTTTGAAGACATCACGCGACAGATCGGAGGCGACCTAACCGAGCAAAAGAAAGTACTTTTAAACAAAGACAAAGAAGGAGAAGGTCGGCTTATCGATATTGATTGGGAAGAAGAGGTGGTCATCAAGTACATTAAAACGGAAGACATCCAAAAGATAACAGAAAATATTCCCAAAAAAGTCGGCGTAGCTTTCATTGTAGACGGAGATGAAAATATGGGGTTGGACGTACGACACGAAGGTTTCGTTTTTAACAGTAACGAACTTGTCCATGCTTCAAGCCAAAGAGACGAAGTTTACAAAGAGGACCTCTTAAAATTCCTTGAAAACAGTAATTATACGGGTGTGCTTTTCTTTAAATTTCCAAAATAACTAAAAACAATTTAATTTTTTGAATTATTTTAGAAAAAATAATATAATGTCTATTATTAGAATTTAACTTTTTTAAATATGAAAGCACATAGTTTTTCATTAAAATATCTAAGCGTCATTCTTTTGGCGTTACTATTAGTCTTCGGATTCGGGTGGAGTACAGCTGAAGCAAATACCGATAAAGTGGAGGTGCTTATCGGGTTCGAAGGAAAACCCGGCCCCGCGGAACACAGACTAATAAAATCTCAAGGAGGGGAAGTTACAAAAGAACTGGAACGGATAGATGTCCTTTTGGTTGAATTGCCCTCGCATGCTTCGGATAGAGCCGTTAACGCTCTTCAAAATATCCCGAATATATCATTCGTGGAAGAAAACGGCACAATGGAAGCCCACAGCCAAACAGTACCCTGGGGAATTGATAGAGTTTTTGGAGATGAATCATATTCATTTCCCACTTGGAATACTTCAGAGGGTGAAAGAATAGGTGTTGCGATTTTGGACACTGGTATCGACCTTCGCCATGAAGACCTTGAGGTGGCCGGAGGATTCGCCACAGTTAATTGTTTTCCACCTGCACGATGTGCAAGACCTTGGGACGATGATCACGGACACGGAACACATGTTGCCGGCACTGTTGCCGCGTTGAATAACGAAAAAGGAGTCGTAGGTGTTGCACCTAACATTGACCTTTATGCGGTAAAGGTACTTGATCGAAACGGAGGAGGATCATGGGCTGACATTGCCAACGGAATTACATGGGCAACCGACGAAGATATAGAGATCATTAATATGAGTTTGGGCGGAGGACATTCATCGACAGTACAAAGAGCTGTAAAATATGCCCATGAAGCCGGAGTACTCCTGGTGGCTTCTGCCGGAAACAGCGGTCCGGGTGAAAATACTGTTAGCTACCCCGCGGCTTATCCGGAAGTTATTGCCGTAAGTGCTACAGATATAAACGACGAATTTCCCAATTTTTCATCCCGTGGAAGTCAAGTGGAACTGGCCGCACCGGGAGTTTCTATTCTTTCAACTGTCCCTGGTGGTTATGAAACAAAATCCGGAACTTCAATGGCCTCTCCTCATGTTGCCGGTGTCGCCGCCTTGGTTTGGGCTACTGACTCCGATATGGACAATGTAAAAGTTCGTGAAATTCTACAAGATACCGCCGAAGATATCGGGCTCTCTTCCGATAGACAAGGGTACGGGCTTGCAAGAGCCGATTTGGCAGTTGGCTCTTTAGATGATGGGGATGATGATGGAGAAGAAACTGTTGTAATCAGTATAGATACACTTGACGCATCTGATGTCTCCACCTCTTCAGCAAAACTTAGCGGTGAAATAACCGAAATCAAAAATACTGACAAAGTCTCCGTTTACTTCAAGTGGCGTAAAGATTCCGGCGAAAATTGGAATGAAACAAGTTCAAAAATAATAACGGAACCGAAAGAATTCAGTGAAACAATAGACGGCCTTGAAGATGATACTTCTTATGAATTTAAAGCTGTTGCGAAAGTGGATGAAACAATTAAAGAAGGAGACACTCTCTCTTTTTCAACTTCACCGGAAGATCCCGGCGATGAAAATGGAGAAATTTCAGAACCTGAAATAGAAACAGTTACATACAGTACACGATCCACCGGACCTTGGCAAAGGGTTGATGTAAGCTGGAGTGTATTCCACGAAGAAGGAAAGCTCGAAGAAGTAAAAACCGAAATTCTAGATGAAGACGGTAATATTCTTGACAGTCAGACAACAGAAATATCCGGAGAAACCGCCGAAGGAACCAGTAACCTAAGAACAAGACAAACGCCCGTTAAGATTAGAGTCACCGTAAGTGCCGAGGGCCAAGAAACCGAAAAAATTACAGAAATAGAATAAGAATTATTTAAGAAGCAAATTTAAATTACAAATCGACAAAAGACCGACTTTGAAAAAGTCGGTCTTTTTTGTTGTCCTTTGACGGCAATACTAACAAGCACCCCAAGCTTTAACGATTTTCCAAGTAAAATAAGAGTTTTTTAAACAATTCCGGTGAGGAAAATCTGAAGCAAAATTCCTCAAGTATTTTTTTAGATTTTCACTCCAATGTTGATAATATATTTACTCCGAATAAGAGCCTAATTTATTCTTGCTGCCCGGCAGGGACTCGAACCCCGATTTCTAGGACCAAAACCTAGCGTCCTGCCATTAGACGACCGGGCAAAACTTTACTCTAATACAATACCTCAAAATAACAAAACTCTCAACTCTTGATCATTAAAATCAAAAAATCATTAGGTTTATATAAAAAGTTTTTAAACTCTTTTAAATAAGTTATAATTATTTAATAGTTTTAAAAAAACTAAAAATGAAAAGAAGCCTAAAATTAATAATTGCTCTTGGAATACCACAAATGGCCGGCATTGTAGGATCTCTTTTTACCGTTCCCAATATCCCAACTTGGTACGAAGGACTCACAAAACCGGAATTAGCTCCACCAAACTGGGTATTCTCTCCGGTTTGGATAAGTTTATTCATCTTAATGGGTGTATCCGCCTTCATTATCTGGGATAAAGGTATAAAAAGAAAAGATGTAAAAACAGCTCTTAGTGTATTTATCTTTCAAATAGTTTTAAACACCTTTTGGTCTATCATATTTTTTGGTATGCAAAATCCGGGTTTGGCATTTTTATGGATAATTATTTTATGGATAACAATAGCTGTAAATATTTATCTATTTTTTAAAATTTCCAAAATATCTTCCATGCTCTTAATACCATATATTCTATGGGTAAGCTTTGCCGCTTATTTAAATTACGCCATCTGGATACTAAACTAAAAAACCTCTTAAAAAAGAGGTTTTTTAAAGAGAATAGAAATAAATCAAAAAACTATTTAGAGGGTTTATCTTCAATGTTCATATTACCCAAAGCCCAAACACTGGCAAAGTAAAAGATCAAAGAAGATATTAATATTGGCATACCTAATACCAATATTAAAACAATTACATCAAAAAGACCTAATCCAATTATTAACAGAAAACCTAAACCTACAAGAAATAAAAGGAAAAGGAAAACGATCAAAAAATAAAAAGCACTACTCTTAGCAAAACTTTTTATATCCTTAATAACCGACAGATCTTCTACTCCATAAGGTAATAGAAAAGATACGATCAGTAAAACACAAAACCATATTAAAAGTGATATCATCATCGTGCCTTGACCTTGTGCCGCCAACACTCTATTTATAATACTATTTATTAAAAACAGATATGTACCTGCGACTATCCCGTACTCAACTGATATTCTTTTTACTTGATCTTCCATATTATTTAATTAATTTTAATTTTCTTTAGTTATACTTAATTTTTAATTAAATGTAAATACCTTTAAAATTTACTAACCGGTTGATCTAGAAAGTTCCAAATATATAGAAAGAGCCTCTATTTTTGAGAGACCTTCACCGTAACCGATTATTCCTTTATCAGATATATACCACCATGCTTGATCAACCTTAAATTTCTGAAGGCGAGGCAGTTCTTTACTAACATTTGTTTGAGTAAAAACAATACCGTCAGACGTCACACCATGAACCTCACCTTCCTTATTTACCGAAAAACTCTCAGGTTCGGAATGTTTTAAAGTATTTATACTATCATTAGAGTACTCATTATAATCTAGATCAAAAGAAGCAAATGTATCTTTTGATCCAAAAAAGATCACTAAAAATACAACACTTAAAAACAAAAAAATTTTAGCTGTTATATTAGACATAATTTTAATTTTGTTACTCTATAACACATCTAAAATTAAAATTCCAGTTTTTTAAAAAATATATTTTAAATTAATTGACAGTAAAAATAATTAATGTCATTATCATAATGGCTGTGGACATTGGTAACCAAATAAAGAGGATCCTGCTATGAGAAAAAAAGAATTGGTGGTAATTTTCGGCGTATGTTTGGACTTAAACGATAAGGAATGTCCGAACGAAGACTGCGGGAAAAAACTACCGGTGGTAGTAATACTGCAGAATAATCATCCGATTTACGCTTTCTCCGATATGGTCGTTATCTTTGACTTGGAAACGATCTCCAGAGGAGAAACAACAAAGAAGTGTCCTTGCTGTGGCTATGTCTACAAGATCCCCTGCTTGGGAGAACCCAAGCTTGAAGGACAACCCACCTAAGGAATACACTTTAATCCTCTTTAAAAAGCCTCCTCGGAAACAAGAGGAGGCTTTTACATTAAAAAAACTACTGATCCTTTTTAATTACATCTAAAAAGGCTGTTTCTAAAGGAAATATCTTTATAGCAGACATCTGACACAGATCCAAGGCATCAAGAAAAAGTTTTAAATCATCTAAAGAAAAAACAAAATCCTTATCTTTAGAAAGAGATTCCACAAATTTATACTCATCCTCAGAAAGCTCTTTTTTTACATACCCCCCTGATCTGGGAGAGTTTTTTAAAATAAGAACAAAACGGATCTTCTGAATCACACGTTCAAAAAAAAGTTTAACATCATAATTCTCTACCTGAACCTTACGAAATATCTCAATTCCCTTATCAGCATCTTTTTTTACTATGGAAGAAACAACTCCATTCACAAGCTCAGTACTCGGTGCTCCGGTTATCTCTTCAACATCTTTAGCGGTTATCTTTGAAGAAGAAACAGAAGAAGATATCTTTTGTAATATTCCTAAAGCATCTCTAAAAGATCCGTCTGCTATAAGAGAAAGAAGATAAGCCGCTTCCGGATCAATGTCCATCTTTTCTTTTTTAGCAACAGAAATCAAGTGTTCTTTTATAGTAGCTAATGTTGGTCTTCTAAAATTAATAGTTTGACAACGAGACACTATCGTATCAGGTAACTTATGTAACTCAGTTGTTGCAAGTATAAAGATAACATGTGCCGGAGGTTCTTCTAAGGTTTTTAAAAGCGCATTAAAAGCTTCTCTGGTAAGCATGTGAACCTCATCAATTATGTATACCTTATAAGGAGATTCAAAAGGTAAAGAAGAAACCGTATCCCTTAACTCTCTGGCATCATCTATCTTTCTGTTTGAAGCTGCATCTATTTCATTAATATCATTTTCACTAGTTCCAATAGCTCTAGCAAAAATTCTTGCTACTGATGTTTTTCCTATACCCCTTGATCCGGAGAAAAGATAAGAATGTACTATTTCCCCTTTTTCAATTGAACTTTCCAACGTTTTTATAATATGATCTTGACCTACAACATCAGAAAATGTCTCAGGTCTGTATTTTCTATATAAAGCCATGTTTTCTTTTTTCATAAAATAAAATTATACCAGAAAGATAGTAAAATATACACAAAAATTTAAGCGGGCAATCAACTGAGTGATTTGCCCGCTTGGCGTGGATCGATGGGATCCAGCTTGGTGTGTTGTTCTTTCCAGCCAAGAAAGGAGGAATAAATTGGCGGAAAGCATGTGCTTCCATTAACAATTATATCAAACTAATAAAAAAAGGCAAATTTTATTTTGCCAACCTTTTATTTAAAAAAATAAAAATTTAAGCGGGCAATCAACTGAGTGATTTGCCCGCTTAGCGTGGATCGACGGGATCCACACATGGAGTGGCGAAAGGAGCAGTGTTATTTTAAAAATTAACAAAAAAATTAAAAAAGTAAAACCTTTTAATCCACTTATTCTTTATTCCATTTTTATTAATTCCCCATACTCTTTCGTTACTCTATCAACAGAAAATTTACTCATCACAAAACTTTCCGCTTCTTTTGTATCCGGCTTATTACAAACAACCTTAAAAATAGCCTCCGCCATTTTCTTATGATCTCCCATGGGTACAAGCTCACCATACTTTCCACCTTGGAGTATTTCATTCGGACCACTTGGACAGTTGGTAGATATGACCGGTACACCTAAAGCCATAGCCTCTATTAAAACATTCGGCTGACCCTCCCAAAGAGAAGAGAGAACAAAGACATCCGCTTTGGACATATACGCGTAAGGATTTTCAACAAACCCGGGCATACTTACACTTTCTTCTACACCGAGCTCTTTAACCAGATCTTCTAACTCTTCCCTTTTCTCTCCTTCACCTAGGATTATAAGTTTCATTGGCTCCTTTCTTCTCCTTCGAGCGAACGCTTTTATAAGAGTTGAAAAGTCTTTCTGTTTATGAAATCTACCCACTGATAGAACTACCGGAACATACTTTTCCTTAAGCCACGGATGCCCTTCCGGCTCTTTGGCTCGCTCTAACATATCAGAAGTAACAGTCGGATTATCTATAACAGTGATCCTGCTTCTTGCTATCCAAGCGGTCCGGGAGAGATCCTCGGCCGAACCTTCAGAATTAACTACTATCTCGTCCGCCATCCAGTAAAGGCTAAACGATCCCCACCAGCGCACGAACCTTCTAAGAGGTTTAGAACCCTTAAGAGAGACCGAAAGAGTGTTAGCCACCCTTATAACCACCTTGGTTTTACTCCAAGACATCACCTTGCCGATAATACCGGCGAAATTGCACTGCTCCAGAGTTGTAAGCAAAACATCCGGCTTCTCTTCTCTCAGATATCTCATTAAAGGAAAAATACTTTTGGCAACACGAGAAACCTCAAAACACACTAGGTTATCTTCAATTTCCTCCGGTAAGGAAAAGCCCGAACTTTTATTTTCCTCGGCTACGATCAAAGTAACATCTTCACCTTGCTTCTTTAGCTCCACAGCCA
>CAZLGQ010000005.1:0-28084 GCA_964559575.1 uncultured Candidatus Saccharibacteria bacterium
AAATAAAGTAAAAAATTTATACTTTCAGATGTTTTTATGATAGTATAGTCCTGTTATGCTTGAATATAATCAAATCACACCTCAGAAATATATTATTTTAGATGGAGAACCTTATGAAGTTCTTGATTCTCACGTATTTAGAAAACAACAGAGAAAACCGGTAAATCAAACAAAAATAAAAAATTTAAAGACAGGAAAAGTAACTGAAAGATCTTTTCATCAGTCAGAAAAGGTGGAAGAAGCAGACATAGAGTACAAAGATATTGTTTATATTTTTAAAAAACAAGAAGAAGTTTGGTTTCATGAACTGGGTGACAAAAGCAAAAGATTCTCAATAAACGAAAGTATTGCCGGTAATAAAAAGAAATTCTTAAAAGAAGGAATGGAAATTCAAGCAATGATATTCAAAAAAGAAATAATTGATATCAAAATACCAATAAAAGTTGATCTAAAAGTTGAAATTGCCCCTCATGCTATCAAAGGAAACACAGCCCAAGGAGCAACAAAAACAGTAACATTAGAAACCGGAGCTGAAATAACAACCCCTCTTTTTATAAATGAAGGCGATATTATTCGTGTAAATACTGAAAAAGATGAGTACACCGAACGTGTTGAAAAGAAATAAAAATTAAATTACAAAAAAACCCCAATTTAATAATTGGGGTTTTTTTATTTTAATACATTTTATTAACGAGACACGTAAGGAAGCAATCCCATATATCTTGCTCTTTTTATTGCTAAAGCCAGTTTTCTTTGGTTTTTAGCGGAAACTCCCGTATATTTACGCGCAAGAATACGTCCATGAGGATTAATAAACTGTCTTAATATCTCAGTGTCTTTATAATCTATATGTTTTATATTATTTTTATTGAAGAAACATTCTGTCATAAATAAATTTTCTAATTAATATATTTTCAATCGGATATTATACACACAAAAACCTTTTAAGTCCAATTTTTAATCTAAAAAGGTATATCTTCAGGGTTAACCTCTTCTTCAGGGTAATTTATCTGATCATCTCCCCCTTCTTCTGACTGATCACTCTCAGAGCCGGTACTATCGTAAGAATCATCACTAGAAGAATCGGATCCCGATCCTTTGGCACCAAACTGAACTCTATCTGCAACAACCTCGGTTCTGTATTTTTTTTCACCTTTTTGATCCTCCCAACTACGTGTCTGTATACGTCCCTCAACCAAAGCCTGCTGTCCTTTCTTTAAGTACTGAGCACTGGTTTCGGCCTGTCGACCAAAAACAACTATGTTATGAAAATCAGCACTTTTCTGCTGGACTCCATCTTTATCTTTCCATACTCGATTAGTCGCTATTGAAAAATTACAAACTTTAGCGCCAGAAGGTAGAGATCTTATCTCAGGATCTCTTGTTAGGTTTCCGGCTATTATTGCCTTATTTAAATCCATAAAATAAAAGTTAAAATTATAATATAATCTCCATTTATTATACTATAATCTCTTCTATACTTTTGTCTATCTCTTCATCAGAAATTCCGGAAGAAGTTGAATTTAAAGATTCGGAAGCTTTTTTGGCTTCTTCAGCTTTTTTGGCTTCTTCAGCTTCTTTTTTTTGTTTTATTTTATTTCCATAAAGAGTATTTTCCTTAACTGTTTTTACAATGATCATTCTTACAATGTTCTCATTTCTTGAAAGACCTTCCTTTAAAGCTTCAGGGGTCTTAGAGTCTCCTTCAAATTTTACCCAACCAAAATGAGTACTGTTAAAACGTGTTTTAGGCATTGTGATAGGAAGAGAAATGGTGTACTCAAGTTTTTGCATTTTAGGAGATCCTTCGGACAGAAACTCTCCACTGTTATCTTTTATAATCTTTTTAATAAGGTCAACCTCTTTTTCTATCTCCTCTCCGGAAAGAGTTGGCACAAGATGAAAACCTATTTCATAAACATTTATACCTTCAATGTTTTTTTCCTCGTTATTATTTTCAGTTTTAACTTCATTCATACTCGGTGATACTAACACAAATGATCTATATACGCAAATAATATAAATCCTGATTTAAAAAAACAATAATGATTATCTTGAAAAAATATTTTTAATTACAGTAAAAAAACTAAAAACATCAATGATATTTTGATGTATAAAAAATATTTAATATAAAAATTAAATAATATCTTAAAACTGTTGATAAAACTGTTGATTAAGTATGGATTACTTGTGAAAAATTAGATATTAAAAAACCCAAAAGCATTATCAACCAAAGAAAAAAGAACTTTTTTACTATCTTCTTTTCTTATTTCAGCTATTCTACAAGCTATATCTTTAACATAAAACGGCTGGTTTTCTTTTCCTCTAATAGAAATCGGTGCCACATAAGGAGCATCGGTCTCTGACATTATCATATCAATAGGAGCTAAACTTATAACATCATCATAATCACGGGTAAAAGTAATAACTCCGGTAAAAGAAACCGTAAAACCTAAGGAAAACAGAGCTTTGGCATCATCGACGGTTCCGGAAAAAAAGTGAGCATTCCCTCCACAAAAAGATCTATTTTTTAACATTGATATAACATCTCTATAAGCATCTCCACCGGAACCATTACGAATATGTAACATTAAAGGTTTTTTGACCGTATTGGCTATTTCTATCTGCTGATCAAAAAGCTCCTTTTGTAAACGAATAGTATCGTTATCATTGGTATAAAAATAATCCAAACCACAATCCCCTATGGAAACAACCTTTTCTGAAGAAGAAAGATCTATTTTTCTTTCTTTTTTTTCTTTTTTAAAAACATTATGAGGATGAAAGCCTACTGTTGCATAAACCCCTTCTTTATAACTTTCTGCTATTGAAACAGCATCAGAAGAGGTTTCAATATCAGTTCCTACATTTGTCATCCAAATATTTTCTTTTAAGCATCTTTCTATAACTTCTTCCTTTTTTTCTATCAGAGGTTTTAAATTAACATGAGTGTGAATATCAAAGTAATCAGGTCTTACTTTCTCTTTTTCTGTTTCAAGTTCCATATTTAATAAATAAAATATCTTTAAAAGATCAAGATATTTTAACTTTTTTTATTTTTAGAAATATCCTTTGCGTAATAAAGTTTGTTTTCTTCATGCATTGGTTTATACTTTTTTTGCATATCATTTAAAAACTCTATCAAAATGGCAGTAAGCGGTACAGAAAGTATGATTCCCAAAAATCCACCTAAATTGTAACCAGCTATCAAAGCAATAATAACTATAATAGGAGAAAGTCCTACTACCTTTTGTATAACCAGAGGATATATAAGCTGACTCTCAAACTGTTGAATAATAATATAAAAACCTGTTACCACCAAACCGATACTAAGACCGGGTTCCATAAAATTACCTCCTTCCATCATAGCTATAGCAATGGCGGGTATTGCTGCAAGTATTGGTCCAAAAACAGGTATCAACTCAAAAACACCGGCTAAAACCGCCAAAAGAAGAGCATGTGGAATACCTAAAAGGGTCAAACATAGATAAACAAGAACTGTAACAATAACAGCCAAAATGAGCTGTCCTTGCATCCAGTATCCGATCTTAAGTTCAGCTCTATTCCAAAGATCTAAAACATAAGAAGTGTTTTTAGTCGGAGTGATAAGTCTTAGAAACTTTGCGACTCCGTTTTCTTGAACAGAAAGATAAAAAGATAAAACTATAATCAAAACAAAATTCAAAACACCTCCAAACAGTGAAAAAAGAGTGTTCGCAAAACCTTGACTTAAACCAGCCAACATTTCTCTGGTTTCTTCCATTATACCGGATACAGAAAAGTCTTCGGCAAAACCGGCAAACATAGAACTTTCTTTATAAATACTTTCATCAGAAACAGGGGTCCAACTTTCAATCGCCTCAAAATATTCAGGTAAATTTCTTAAAAAGGAGAAGGTTTCTTGTATTAGAGGTATAAAAAGAAAATAAAAAATAAAAGCAAGAGAAAAAAGTATTCCGGCATAAACCATCAAAACAGCAACTATTCTCGGAATCTTTCTTCTAACCAACCATCTGGCGGCAGGAGATATTGCGGCAGCTAAAAGAACAGAAGCCAAAATAACCAACAACAGATCACTTAAAATATAAGCAACAAAAAATAAAAGAGCGATCAAAAATACCCAAACAACGATCATTGGGTTTATCGTTATATAAAGATGATCTTTATTTTTAGTTTCCATTATGTTAAATAATATCACGCACAAAGTGAAACATAAAGAATACTATTAATTTAAAAGATCTAAAATGAAAGTTTTCTTTCTAAGGATCTTTTATCAAGGTCTTTTCCAACAACAGCTACTGAAAGACGGTTGTTATTGAAAAGAAAACGAGCTAATTTTTTAACATCTTGAGAGGTTACCGATTTTATTTCTTTAGCAACCTCTTTAGGAGTTTTCTGTTGTCCGTTTAAGATCTCTTGCTCAACAAAAAACTCAGCCATTGAATCAGAACTTTCCAGGTCTAAAGACATTCTTCCAATAAGATGTTCTTTTGTTTTCTTTAATTCTTTATCTCCGACCAATTCTTCTTTTAGAGAACTCATCTCTTTCAAGATAGTTTCTATAACCTCATCGGTTCTTTTGTGATCAATACCCGCCATAACGGTTAAAAGACCGCTTTTACGATTTAAATCAGCAACTGAATTTATGTAATAACAGACACCCATTTCCTCTCTTAATTTTTGAAAAAGCCTGCCAGACATTCCACCACTTAAAACAGAGTTTAAAACCATTAAAGTTGGTACTCTTTTATCAGAGGCTTTAAAGGCACGAACTCCCATGTTGATGTGTAACTGGTCAGTATTTTTCTCTTCAACTAAAAGATTTGGTTTATCTTGTTTTTCATCAACACGAGGATTACCTGTTTTTTTAGAAAAAGGTATATCTCCAAACTTTTTATTAACCTCTTCTTCTACTTTCTTTTGATCAAAATTTCCGGACACAACAACTATAGTTTTTGAAGCTGTATAATGTTTCTTCATAAAAGAAACAAAATCATCTCTGTTCAAAGAACTAACCGTTTCTTTGGTTCCCAACGGATGTCTTCCTGCGGGCTGATCTCCATAAACAGCCTGATAAAAAAGATCTTGAACATAAGCACGTGGAGTATCTTTGTACATATTTATTTCTTCAATAATAACTCCTTTTTCTTTAGATATTTCTTCCTCTTCAAGTCTAGCACTTGAGTACATATCAGAAACAACATCAAAAAAAACAGAAAAATGTTTAGGGCTACCTTTAGCATAGTATCCTGTAAATTCCTGTCCAGTGAAAGCATTTGAGTAAGCTCCAACTGAATCAAGGGTTGAACTTACTTCATAAGGAGTCTTGTACTTCTCACCTCCTTTCATAACCATATGCTCCAAAAAATGAGCAATTCCGTGTTTATCTTTATCTTCATTAACGGTTCCCGCTTCGGTCATTACTAAAACTGTAACAGTAGGATGATCCTTCATTGGAACTGTAATAAGACGCAAACCGTTTTTTAATGTTTTCTTTTTTGATCTCATATAAATGTTTTTTAATAAGTTAATCTAATATAATAAATTATACGAAAGAGTTTAACAGAAAGTTTTAAAAAAACAAAAAAAGAGGCCTTTTTATTTAAAAGACCTCTTTCTCTTTTTAAATAAAACAGATGTTTTATATCTCACTCTCTCCAAACTTATTAGCGTACTCTTTAAGAGCTACCACATATAGACTCTCTGCCCATCCAAGAGGAATGTTTTCATTGGGATCATCTGAATTTGAGTAATACAACTCAGGAAGTTTATTACCTTGAGCTTCAAGTTTTTTAGTTTTGTAAATATATTCACGAGCCTTTTCTTTTTCTCCTCGCCTACTATATATAATTGAAAGCCAAGGAAATCCCATTACCCATTCCGCCTCTTCACTAAAGGTATCTTCGTTTTTATTATAATAATAGTCATTCTTATACCTTATAACTCCACTACGTCTATCTAAATGGTAATGTAAGTTCTCTATGATCTTATCCGCTGTTTCTTTACTAACAACTTCATAAGGATAGATCAAACTAAGTAAGGCAAGATCACAAAATTTTGTTGACGATTCTCTAGGCATCATATCCAACAGACTCTGTTCACCTTTTTTTATAACTTCTTCCGGTACATTTACAAAATCAAGTAAAGAGGCTTTCTTTAAACCGGCAACAACCGCTCCAACAGAAGAGGCATGAACTTCCTCATACTCTTCCCAAATACCGTTATCAGGATCATGCCAATACTCTATAGATTTTAAATAATCTATAAGGATCTGAATGATCTCTTTATCTTTCTCTGTTTTTATTATGTTTTTACCCAAAAGCTCTATTTCAGCCAGTTTAAATATTATTGCTCCCACGGCATCGTTTTGTTTATTACCCCACTCTTCCCAAAACTCTTCAAAGCTTTCCGGATGATAACGAGCATGTATATACTGCCAACTTTCATGAGGTTTGTTATGAGTAGCCCACTCTATCTTTCCTTTATGTTTTTCAAAGATATGCATAATAGCAGTCCATGTTTCCAATACTGTCTCCCATTCATCTGTAACTTCAAAAGCCATTGCAGTATAAAAATTATCCCTAAGCCAAGCTTTATCGTAACCTGTAGAAACATCTTGAGCTGAGGCCAAAAAAAGACCGGAAGAAGCTTTTAGAGCTCTTATGTTTTTGATATGTTCTTGTATTTCTTTTTCAATATTCATAATTAATTACTTTAAGTATTCATTTTTTTCTCCATTTCTTTTATTTTATCCTCAAGATAAGGTTTTTGAGTTTTAATAAGTGAAGCGAGTTCCGGAAAGTTAGATTCCATTTCCGCTAAAGCTCTAAGTAATGTTTCTTCTTTTTTTAAAAAAGTTTTTAATTTATTTGTGATCTTTTCTTCGTAGTATTCATTTTTTTCCTTAACTGACTCCAACAGTTTTTCGCTTTCCTGTCTTTCTCTTTGAGCTAAAGCCACGGAATAATCAAAAGCGTTATCTATTGAATAACGTTTAGTACTAAATTCATCAGTAGGAGAAAAGTTTTTTTCTTCTTCTACTATTTTTTCAGAATCTTCAAAAATTTTTTTGGCATTTTCACAAACAAGATCACAGGCTTCTTTTTGTTTTGTATCTCTTTCCGGACCTCTTTCTTGAGGTGATTCCATAGGGTTATTTTCCATAAAAAAAATTTAACTTATATAAATACAATATTAACACAAAAGCTTAAAAGCAAAACTTTCCTAAATTAGGAAAATCTAAAAAAATTCTTCGGGAAAATAAGAAGATAGTTCTGACACAGAAACACGTTCTTGTTTTCCGGTATCACGATCACGAATAGTAACAGTATCGTTTTCTAAAGTATCAAAATCAACAGTAATACAGTAAGGTGTTCCTATTTCATCTTGACGACGGTATCTTTTACCAATGTTACCGTTATCATCAAACCAAACTCCGGAAATACTCTTTTTTAAGTCAGTGTGTATATCTTTAGCTTTTTTAACAAGTTCCGGTTTATTTTTAAGTAAAGGAAAAACCGCTACTTTAACCGGAGATATTTTAGGATCCAAAGCTAAAAAAGTTCGTTTTTCACCACCCATTTCATCCTCACGATAAGCACTTACCAAAACCGCTAACATCAATCTTTCCAAACCAAAAGAAGGTTCAATAACATGAGGAATAAACTTTTCTTCCGTATGTTTGTCTGTATACAACATTGATATTCCTGAATGTTCTTGATGTTTACTAAGATCATAGTCTGTTCTATAAACCAAACCACTTAACTCACTTAAACCAAATGGATAATAAAACTCAAAATCCACTGTTCTTTTGGAATAATGAGCTCTACCTTCTTCTGGTATCTCATGTTCATATATCATGTCTGCCGGAATACCAACTTTTTCATAAAAAGATCTGATCTGCTCCACCCAATAAGAAAAACTTTCTTTCCAGTTATTTTTATTAATAAAGTATTCAATTTCCATCTGCTCCATTTCCCTTAATCGGAAAATAAAATCACGTGGAGATATTTCATTTCTAAAAGATTTTCCTATTTGAGCAATACCAAAAGGAATGGAAGGGTAAAAGGTATCAACAACGTTTTTATAATTTACAAAAATACCCTGAGCTGTTTCCGGTCTTAAGTAAGAAACAGAGTCCTCTCCACCCATTGCACCAATATGAGTTTTAAACATTAAATTAAAAGTTTTGGTTTCCGATAAAGGATTTCCTTCCGGACTTTTTATTTCATATTTTTTTATATGATCATCTATCTCCTCCGGTGACATTCCATCTGCATCTTCAACATAACCACTATCTTCCAAAAGACTATCGGCACGATAACGTTTTTTGGTAACTTTATCCTCAACAACAGGATCAGCAAAATTATCCACATGACCACTCGCTTCCCAAACATCTTTACGCATTAAAATAGCAGAATCTAAACCATAAATATCATCACGATCTTTAACAAATGTCTTCCACCACAGATCACGAATATTATTTTTTAACTCAACCCCCAGAGGTCCATAATCCCACATTCCAGAAATTCCTCCGTACAGTTCAGAACCCGGAAAAATAAAACCCCTTCTCTTACAAAGAGAAGATATATTTTCCATTAAAACTTTTTTATCCATAATTTTATAAATTAAAACTTTATTCTTAAAAGATTAAAATCCGCTACCATAAATATTTTCCAAAACATTAAAACCATCAACAGTTACACTGTGCAAAGTCTTTCTTAGACTTTCTTCTTTAACTTTATCTTTTCCGGTAAAAACAAGTTCTTTTATAATAACAGAGCTCTCATCCCTTCTTCCCGGGTCAGAAGTAACATCTAACTTAATAGATCTATCGGGTTTCCAAACACCCGTTCCTCCTTCAACCTCACCAAGTTTCCAAACAAATTCACCGTCTTTATCAAACTCTATCTGTTCATCTTGAGCTAAAACATCTTCGATAGAAACAAAAGATGGTAATACTCCGGATATTTCAGCATCCTCAATACCATCTATTCCAGAAACAGCACTTAGTGTTATATGAAAAGATGTTAAATCACCATCTTTAAGATCGTTTTTTTCTCGTTGAGATAAATCCGTTTCAACATTAGCACTAAAAGCAGTTAAAAGGCTTATTTCTTCTGATGTCTCCATAACCATCTTTTCACCATTAACTGTTTCAGCTTCAAATAATATATGAAAATCAACATCTCTATCTTTTATGTCCTCAGAAAGATGAGTATTGAAATAAAAAGATGTTGAACCCTGAGGTTTAGAAAATTCTTCACCACTCCACAGTAAATGATCATCTACTATTTGAGCCTCGCTTCCTACAAAACTCTCTATTGCCTCTCCTTCAAAGATCAGTTTTAATTGAGCTGTTTTAATTTCAGAATTTGATCTATTGCGCCAAAACAACTCACCTTCTACTGTATTTCCGAAAGAGATTTTTTCTTTTTCTCTCAAAAAGAAATCAAAAGCAAACGGCCTATCATCTATATCAACAGTAATATCCGATACAGCCACATGAATTACAGAATCTTCATTTGGTCCTGCTGAAACAGATAAAGTTCTTTCTTTTTCACTTTCCGGAGGTTCTGTAAAAACTCCTGTAAATTTTAAAGTTTTCTCTTCTCCGGGATTTAAGTCTTTTACTTTCCATATACCTCCATCTATCTCTTCACTTGAATCAATAATATTAAAATTTAAAGGATGATCTATCCTAACGGTCACATCTTCTCTAGTATCATTAAAATTTGAATTCAGTTTAACTTCAAATTCACTTTTATGACCTACAAATATTTTATCAGGTCCTGAAAAATCCAAAGAGATCGGGGTGTCTTTTATTTTTATATCAAACTCTTCCCTTTTTGAAAACTGAGCACCTGATCCTTCTAAATTGTAATCAAAAGAAATTGAAAAGGTGTGTTTTTCTCCTTCTTTACCAAAAAGATCAAAAGAAACATCCTCCTCTATAATTCCTCCAGCTTCAAGTTCACCGATCTCTATTCTTTTTAAAGGTATTCTGGAAGATATGTCTTCAGGGTCCCTAGCTCCTTCAGGAAAACGTAAAACTATCTCACTGTTTTTTAAACTTACATTATTTTTATTATTTATTTTTATATTTAAATTAACTTCATCTCCAGCTGAAACGATCTTTTCACCTGTTATTTCAATATCTATATTTTCAGAAGAAACAAAAATTCCTCCGGTAAGAAAAACATAAGCTGCAACTATTACAGAAAACAGAAAGAATATTAAAGAACCTATAAGTAAAAAGGTTAAAGTAAGTTTAACATAAGACTTTTCTTTTTTATTTCCTGTTGATCTTTTTTCCTTATTTAGTTTTTTCTTAACAGATTCACTTTTTAAGTTTTTACGACTTTTTTCTTTTGATCTTTTATTGGAACCGGAAGAAAATTCCCAAGAGTTCTTTTTTTTAGAAACATCTTCCATATTTTGGTTATAAAGTTTATCTTGTATTCCTTTAATTCCCTTGTTCTTCTTTTTTTTGTATGATCTCATAATAAAAATTATATATCATAGAGCTTTGTTTTTCAAAAGATCTTTTGAATAAGCTTAAAAGTACTATTTATTTAAAATGATATGCTTATAAAGCCAATACTGACTCTACAGAGCAATATCTAATGCTCTGTTTATCTCTTTATTCATATTTCTTCTTAAACTCATTAAATTCTGTTTACCTTCTTTCATTAGAAACTCTTCTTTTTTAATAAAACTCAAATAAGCTGAATGTTCTATATAACCTAAAACATAAAGTATTTTTAACATTAAAAACCTTTCATTATCACAGTGATCTACCCCCTTTTCAACATCATTGATCATTTTCAAAAAACCATTAAGAGTGGTATCAAACACATCATTACTATCACCTCCTTCTCCAATTAAATTAGAACAGACAGACATGATCTTTGAAACCGCAACCTGCGAAGACTTTTTCTTTCTTAAAGAAAAAAGTATATTTTTATAGGGAACCAAATATGTAACTCTCCATCCCCCTTTTCCGGCAAGAAGACCAACAGAAATATATGAAGACTCAACCAGTCCTGCACGAATTTTTGAAGAACTCTTTCTAGCTCCTTGAGCCAAGGCATACAGACATCCAAACTCTCTGGTTAAAAGAAGAACCAAAAGACTATCTTCTTTATGTGGTCTACTTTTTAAAACCAAAGCTTTAGTGTCATGAATATTATACTTCATAAACACTCCTAATTCTTTTTTAAATCAACATTAAAGTGTTTTTCTCCTACAGAGAAAGAGTGCGGATTTGAGCTTTTTTTATAAACAATCTCAGATACTTTAACGGTTTTTTTAATTTCACTAAAAGCTTCTTTTAAAAGGCCTTCGCCTGATTCATCAGTTTCAACTACCAAACAGACGCTTTCATTAGGAGTCATGTTTTCTTTTTTTCTAACACTTTGTAGAGCTCTTATTAAATCACGTACCTCTCCTTCTTTTAACAGTTCCGGGGTAATATCTGTATCAAGATAAACATTTTCTTCAATGCTGGGGTCGTTTTTTACTTCTTTTACATTTACCTCGGCTTTGATATGGTCAACAAGTTCTTGGTTTTCCATTAAAGACTTTGGAGCATCTTTTAAAATAAGTTTTGAAAGAGGTTGTCTAACTCTAATTCCGGCTTGAGATCTTTTTTCCAGTCCAAGTGAAATAAATTTTCTAACCTCTTTAAAATTATTCAAAACTGAATCATCAAACTCCTTGATCTCAGGCCAAGAATCCAGATGAACACTTTCCGGATCGTTTTCTTTTTTAACTTCTTTATAAACCATTTCGGCCAAGAAAGGCATAAAAGGAGCGAGAATCTTAGAATACTCTTTTAAAATAAATCTTATCGTACTAAGACAAGTTTCGTATTCTTCATTTTTTTCTTTAAATCTATCCCTTGATCTTCTTATATACCAAGTAGACAGATCGTCAACAAAATCCAAAAGAGGACGAGCCGCTTGATCTATTTCGTATGCTTCCAAACTATCAGTAACCTGATTTAAAACCTGAGCAAAACGATCTTCTATCCATTTATCAAGCTCTTTCTTTTTTAACTTTTTATTCTTGATCCTTTCATCACCCTCATAAGAATACATTTTATAAAAAGAAAGAGTATTTAAAAGCCTATTGTTTAATTTTTTATAAATCTCATCAACTTTAGCTTCCGAAAAACTAAAGTCCTCTGCTCTAACAGCCGGAGAAGCTAACATTGAGTAACGAAGAGCATCAGAACCGTATTTATCAACAACCTCTAATGGATCAGGGTAATTCTTTAAACTCTTGGACATCTTTTTACCATCCTCCGCCAAAACAGTTCCATTAACAACAACCGATTTATAAGGAGATATACCAAAAAGAGAAATTGATATTACTAAAAGAGTATAAAACCATCCACGAGTTTGATCTTGGCCTTCAGCTATAAAGTCAGCAGGAAAATATAGACTATCTTTCTTTTCAAAATCTTTTTTATTTTCAAAAGGATAGTGAACCTGAGCAAAAGGTACTGAACCGGAATCATACCAAGTATCAAAAACATCGGGTATTCTGGTCATTTCACCCCCACAAGAACATGTCATTTTAACTCTATCTATATAAGGTCTATGAACATCTATTTCGTAATTTTCATTATGAGGAAAGATCTTATGAGGAATGTCTTTTACTTCGGCATTGGTCATAAAGTCATGTTTTTTATCACCTCTGATCTTTATAGTTTCTTTTCTATCCAAAAAACTGGCCACTGAAGTTAAAAGCCAAAGAGTGGCATTATGAGAAACCAAAAGAATTTTCTTTCCTGAATACTTATTTTCCAACTCTTCCAAAAGAGAACCGAGTCTTTTTTTAACATCCAAGTAACTTTCTCCTCCCGGAATAGGTTTTTCAAAACCTTCCGTCCAATCATCAAAAAGACTCCTATACTCATCAACTGAGTGTAAATCCATTTCACCAAAATCCAACTCTCTAAGACGAGGATCTTTAATAATACTGTCTTTTGATATATCACATGCCTTAGCTACTATCTCCGCTGTCTGTTTGGTACGTAAGATATCAGAAGTTATTATTACATCCGGAGGATTTTTTGATATTTTTTTAGCTGATTCTTCAACCTGTTTCTTCCCTTTTTCGGTTAAATTATGTTCATTTTCAGGATTTGAACTTAAAATATCCTTAACATTACTTTCAGCTTGACCGTGTCTTATAGATATATACTTATTATTTGACTCTTTAGAAATATCCTCAAAAGATCCGGCTATAAAATGTTCTCCGCAATCATGACATTCCCAAACAGGAATAGGTGTTCCCCAAAATCTACTACGAGAAATAGACCAATCTTTAACTTCTTTTAACCATTCACCAAAACGATTTTTTCCAATGTGTTCCGGTATCCATAAGACCTTGTTATTCTCTTTAACAAGATCATCTCTTATTGAAGTAACTTTTACAAACCACGAATCGGTAGCATAGTTTAAAAGAGGAGTGTGACATCTCCAACAGTGAGGATAAGAGTGTGTTATTTTTTCTTTTGAAAAAAGTTTTCCTTCCTTAGCTAATTTTTTAATTATTTCAACATCAGTACCAGATGTATCCTCTTTTGGTTTTGCTTGTTTTCCAGCCAGATCTCCAAGTTCATCAACAAACACTCCATTCATACCAACATGTTGAATAAAAGGAATATTATGTTTAACCGAAAGTTCGTAATCATCTGAACCAAAAGCCGGTGCTATATGAACTACACCTGTTCCTTCTTCTGTCGTAACAAAATCAGCTGAATAGATCTTCCAACCTTTTTCTTTATCACCATGAAGATCAACATTAACAAAATAATCAAACAGAGGTTCGTATTCACAGCCAACTAGATCTTTTCCTTTTATAGTTTTTTGAGGATTGATATCCGAATCAATCATATCAGCCAGACGTTCTTTAGCTAAAATATACAAAACCTGATCTTTTTTAACCAAAACATAGTCTATTTCGGAATTAACCGCTAAAGCTGAGTTACCAGGAAGTGTCCATGGGGTTGTTGTCCAGCTTAATATATAGACATCATTTTTTTCTTTATCTAAACCTATACCTTTCAAGCTTTCTTTCTTTAGTTTAAAAGAAACCGTTATAGCTATATCCTTTATATCTTTATACCCCGAATTAACCTCAAAATTTGAAAGAGTGGTCTCACAACGAGGACATATATGCATTGATCTAAAACCTTTATATAAAAGATTCTTTTTATAAAGTTCCTTAAAAGACCAAAAAATTGATTCTGTATAAGACGAATCCATGGTTTTATAAGCATTTTCCATGTCTATCCATCTACCCAGTCTAGGAACAGCTTTTTTCCACTCTCTATCATACATCAAAACACTTTCTCTTGAAGCTTTATTGAACTCTTCAATACCGTAATCTTCAACATCTTTTTTGCTTTTAAGACCTAATTCCTTTTCTATAAGATTTTCTATTGGAAGACCATGACAGTCCCAACCCCAAACCCGACGGACAAAATATCCTCTCATTGTTTTATAACGAGGAATTACATCTTTTATTGTTCCGGCTAAAATATGACCATAGTGAGGAAGACCTGTCGCAAAAGGAGGTCCATCATAAAACACAAAATTACCTTTTGGCGAAGATTTTTCAAAAGTTTTTTTAAAAATATCTTTTTCTTTCCAAAATTTTAAAATTTTTTCTTCTTCAAGAGAAACTTCGCTTTTTCTATTGTTTTGATCATTATCTTCCATAACTTTTTTATAATAACAAAATAAATAAAAATTAAAACAAAATATTCTTATTATTTTGTTTTATTCTAATTTAACTCTTTATTAATAACATCTACAACCAACTTATTTACCTCCTCCGGGTCTAAACTTTTACCTTTTTTATAACACATGATCTTTTTCCAGTTTTCATTTTTCTTTTCTAAATTTAAAGCGGCATTTCTAGAGTTTTTAAGATATTCAATGTCTTTCTCAGCCAGATCTTTTTTACCTTTTAAATACTTCTTTCTTTTTTTGGCGTCTTTTTTTTCTAACCACTCCTTACTTATATCAATAGTAACATCTAAATAAATAACAAGATCAGGATAAGGAAGTTCAAAAACTCCGTGCTCCATTTTCTCAAGCCAATCAAGAAAGGACCTTCTTTTTGCTGAATTTTTTATCTTACCTCCTTGATGGATTTGATTAGCACTTACATATCTATCAGCAATAACCCAAAACCCTTTATTTAACCAATTTTTTATCTGTTTTGAAGACTCAAACCGATCTGCAGCATAAAGAACCGATGTCATACGAGGATCGGCGTTTATAAAATCTCCATGTTCTCCCGATAAACACTCTCCAATGAACTGTCCAAAAAAATTGTCATAGTAGCGTGGAAAATCAATATTCTTTACTTTTAAACCATTTGACATTAGATAGTTTTCTAAAAGTTTAGACTGTGTTGCCTTACCTGACCCATCAATTCCGTCAATGACTATAAATCTTCCTTTTTTCCTTCTTTGAAACTGTCCTTTTTTCATAATTTATTTTCTTAAAACCCTATCTATAAGTCTGGCTATTTCTATAAAATCACTTTCTTTTTTACCGCGAGTTGTTTCTGCGGCCGTACCCACACGAATCCCTGAAGGGTCTTTAGCCGAGCGTGTTTCTCCGGGTATCATATTTTTATTCACAATAACCCCTTCCTTTTCCAATCTTTCACTAGCTTCTTTTCCGGATATTCCCGAACCGTTCATCCATGTATCAATAAGAATAAGATGGGTATCTGTTCCTCCGGAAATATTTCTCCATCCCATTGATTTAATTTCCGCAGAAAGAGATTTGGCATTTAAAACCACCTGTTTGGCATAACTCTTAAAAGAACTCTTACCTGCTTCATCCAAAGAAACCGCAACAGAAGCTATCTGATTCATATGAGGCCCTCCTTGAAGTCCCGGAAAAACAGCTTTATCTATAGCCGATCCTAAACCTCTTTCATCTTTTCTGGACCAAATAATAGCTGATCTGGGACCTCTTAGAGTTTTATGAACAGTTGTCATAACGGTATCAGCATACTTAAATGGAGAAGGATGTTCTCCTCCGGCTATCAATCCGGCTATGTGAGACATATCAACATGTAAAATAGCTCCGCAAGAATCAGCTACTTCTTTAAACTTCTTCCAATTGATTTTTCTAGGATAAGCAGTAAAACCGGCAACTATTATATTGGGTTTTTCTTTTAAGGCTATTTTTTTAAGATCTTCAAAGTTTATTCTTTCTGTTTTTTTATCAACTCCATAGGAAACCTGCTTCCAAAATATTCCGGTAGCCGAAACTTTAAAACCGTGAGATAAATGCCCTCCCTCTTCCAGAGACATTCCCATGATCTTTCCACCCTTAGGAACAGTAGCTAAATAAACAGCCAAATTAGCAGGTGTTCCGGAAAGAGGTTGAACATTAACATTCCACTTTTTATCAGAAAGACCGAAAACACTTAAGGCTCTTTTTTGGCAGATATCTTCAAGCTGATCAACTACTTCATTACCTCCGTAATAGCGTTTTTTAGGATAACCCTCAGCATATTTATTAACAAACTCGGAACCCAATGCTTCTAAAACATCCTCTGAAACATAATTCTCAGAAGCGATCAGGTTTATAACTTTCTTCTGCCTTCTCTTTTCTTTTTCTATTATTTTTTTTAAATCCTTATCTTTCATAAAATTAAATAAACCATATTAATTAATAATAAATTTACTTTGAAATAAACTGTTTGGCTAAGCATGGACCAATCTGTTTTTTATAATTAGAATCTTCAAAATCATCATAGCTTCTATCAATCGTACCGGCTACTTTTTCAAAACGAACTTTAGCTATAGGTTGACCGTGACGTACTACAATGTCTTCAAAAGGCCGGACTTCCAAAGTCAGTGGCCTTCCTTTTCCTTTGCCATTTTTTCCCCAACCCCAACCCGGATCAATAAAACCGGCATAATGAGAACGAAACTCTCCACTTCTTTCATCCATAGGGGTCATTTCACAAGCAAGCCAAGGAGGGACCTTTACAAACTCTTTAGTTGAAAGTATGTAAAACTCATTTTTCTTTAGATAAAGGTATCCTTTTTTATTTTTAATGGGAGTAAAATAATCAGATCTTTTATAAAAACCAACTTTATTTATATCCAAAGGTTTATCACATATTTTAGAAACCCAACCAACAGTACTACTATTACAGTCTATTGTTAAAATAACTGAACTATCCTTATCAAATACATTCATATCTTTTAAAGACATCTTTTTACCGAAAGAATCCCATAAAAAGGGTGTTTTTTGATTAAAAAGATCAAGTTCCAAACCGGAAAGAGAAGTATCGGCGTTAAAAAAACGTATTTGATTCAAAGATTGATTTTTTGAGATCTTTATTGGAAAAGTTTTGGGAGCAATAGAAACCCACATCTCTCCCGACCACCCTGTTGGAGTTACGGAATCATATCTAGGAACACCATCAGCAATTAGTCTTACGTGCACATCTAAGCGACCTGTGGTTGATTTAGGATTACAGAAACCATAAACAGATTTGGGTAGAGAAAGTTTTTCATTTAATTTGGCTATATATGTCTCTCCTTTTTTCAAAGGATCAGATAGTTCATGTTCACTTTTTTTCATTAGAGACAAAATATCTCTTACCTTTTCACCTTTATAAGGTTGAAAAATTCCTTGAACCTTATAAATCTCATCAGAAATAGAAAGATCCAAGGAAGAAAGACGAACATTTTTTTCATCAGCATTTTTAATAGCACCGACTTTTATCATCTCTTTTATCATCTGTCCAGATAGAGCTCCGTGTTTTTCTTTCATCCACATTTTTTATAATAAATTACAACAAACCTTTTATAATATCTTTATTTTTCAGTATATCATGTCATACAAAGGAATTCATATTTTAAATTTAAAAATTATCTTAAAAATTAAAACCCCCGGTTTTTAAACCGGGGGTTTTATAAAATCAAAAATAAAAATTTTAGATAACATCAACTCCTAAAGAACGAGCTGTTCCTTTTATTATTTTCATTGCCTGTTCAACATCATTGGTATTCAGGTCCGGAAGTTTTTTCTCAGCTATCTGACGAACTTGGTCTTCTTTTATTTTACCAACTTTTTTAGAAAAATTATTACCGGAACCTTTTTCAACTCCTATTGCTTTTAAAATAAGACTGGCGGCCGGAGGTGTTTTTAAAACAAAATCAAAACTCCTGTCATCAAAAACCAATATTTCTACAGGAATAATGTCTCCTTGCATTGATTGAGTCGCTTCATTGAACTTATTAACAAAATCTCCAATATTAACACCGGCTTGCCCTAAAGCAGGACCTACAGGAGGAGCCGGATTAGCTTTTCCGGCGGGAATTTGAAGTTTTAATTTTTGAATTACTTTTTTTGCCATAAAATGATTTTTACAGAATATAAACCTACAATAAAAAAGGTTTTTTTGCAAATACTTAATGCATTAGATCTTCTTTATTTGAAGAAAATCAAGCTCAACCGGTGTTTCTCTACCAAACATAGGAACCAAAACCCTAACCTTTCCACTTTCTTCATCTACTTCACTTACTTTACCTTCAAGATCTTTAAATGGTCCATCAACTATAACAACCGCATCGTCAGTTGAAAGATCAATGTGATGAACGGCAGTATCGGTATCCATTCTCTTAAAAAGAGTTTCTATTTCTTCTTTACTGGCCGGTACTGGATATACTCCGGAACCAACAAATCCAGTTACTCTTGGAGTATTTCTTACTATATACCACGACTCATCATCTACTATCATATCCACAAGTACATACCCTGGGTATATCTTTTCTTCTTCTTCAATTCTTTTACCACCTTTGATCTTTATCTTTTTTTCCATAGGAACAATAACATCAAATATTTTATCTTGCATTCCAAGAGATTCAATTCTCTGTTTTAAATTCTTTTTAACAGTATTTTCATAACCGGCATATGTATGAATAACATACCAATTACGGCCTTCCTGTATTTTTTGTTTTTGTGTAGACATATTTTTTATCTAAGGAAAAATCTTTCAACAATAATATCGGAAAATACAAAATCAAAAAAACCTAAGAAAATTCCAGTAAAAACAGATACTAAAATTATAATAACGGTAAAAATAATAGCATGTTTCCGTGTAGGCCAACTTACATGACGCATTTCCGCTTTTGTTTCTTTAATGTATTGTATTAAACTATCTATCATATTAAAAAACGTCCTTTCGGACGTTTTTTTAGAATACTAATTTAACAAGATAAAGTCAAGTTTAAATTAACGAATTTCATATTTTATCTGAACGTTTGTTTTTATTTCCTCTTCTCCTGGTTCAAAAGAAGGCTCCTCTCCAGATACAGAATCTTCCATTATCATATCTGTCCTCATAAAATTTGGGTAATGAACATCACGCTCACTAAAATCAACTATTCTTACTAAACTTACATCCAGATCAATAGCAAGATCTTTTGCTTTTGTTTTAGCTTCCTCTATAGCTTTCTTTCTGGACTCTCTTTTAAGCTCCTCTTCATCTTCTACAGAGAAAGTTAACCCGCTTATATCTGTAGCTCCGCGATCACCAACACCGCCAACTAAACTTCCGGCTATTTCCATGTCCTTAACCATAACCTCGGTAGTTTGTATAACCTCATAACCAACAAGAACTCTACTACTTTCATCTTCAACAACACGAGAAGACTGCCATTCGTAACGAGGTCTTGTTGTATATCCTATAGTTTTAATATAACGATCTTCGACACCTTCCTCTTTCAAAAAAGAAACTATTTCATTTACTCTTTTTGCTACTTCCCCCTGAGCTTTTGAAACTTCATCATCTTCATATCTTACCGAAAAACTAAATTCAGCAATATCGGGAACAGCTAAAACCGACCCTTCTCCGGAAACGTTTATCATGGCATTAGGCTCACTTATATATTTTCTCTCTTCAAATATATTTAAAGTTAAAGAAACTAAAAATATGATCAAAACCAAAAGAAAAACTCCTATTAAAGTAAGTATAAGGTTTATTTTGGTTTTATATATTTCTAAAAATTTTTCCATAATAAATAAATTAAATATGATTATATAATCTCATAAAATATTACCCAGTCAACTAATTATAATTTTTTTCAGTAAGATCAATAAGATTTAAAAATAAAGAAGCTACAGTAAGAGGCCCCACCCCACCCGGCACAGGAGAAACAGCTCTTACTTTTTTAGATGCAGATTGAAAATCAACATCCCCCTTTAAAACACCATTCTGTCTTGATATCCCTATATCAATAATAATCTGTTCTGAGTGCATCATTTTAGAATTAATCAAACCCGGACAACCGGTCGCAGAAATAACAATATCAGCCGAAAAAACTATTTCTTCTAAATTTTCTGTTTTTTGATGACAGATCATTATGGTTGCATCACGATTTAAAAGAGCTGTTGCAACAGATCTTCCAACTAAAACAGACCTTCCCACTACAACGATCTTTTTGCCTTCAGGCTTCAGATCATAATAATTTAACATTTCCAAAACAGCTCGTGCAGTAGCGGGTAAAACTCTTTCTTTTCCACGATATAAAGAAGAAAGGTTTACTGAAGAAAGACCGTCAACATCTTTATTTGGACTAACCATATTCAAAACATCTTCTTTTTTTATATTAGAATAAAAAGGAAGTTGAAATATTATCCCGTTTATATCTTTATCCTCATTTTTCTTATCTATCTCTGTTTTAAATTCTTCAGATGACATAGAAGGGTCAAGCTGTATATGTTTTACAGTAAAACCAAGATCTAAACCAAATTCTTCTTTCTTTTTTATATAAATAAGAGATTCCGGTTTAGGACAAGAGGAAAATATTAAAAGACCAGGAGGTTTTGGTAACTTATTTACTCTTTTTTTTATATTTTCTTTTATTGTTTTTTGGGGTTTTAAACCATCTAATATAATAGTCATGTTATATTTATTTTAACTTTTATTTTTATCTATCGGCAAGATTCAAAAATCATAAAAAGTATCTGACTATCTTATATTAATTTTCATTAAACACAAATAAAAATTAACACCTTCTGTAAATTTTTACAGAAGGTGTTAAAAAATTCTTAATTAAAAACCTTAGATCTATCTGTCAAAAATATCCAACCAACCCGCTCCGGCAAGAAGATGTCTTAAAAGACCTTCAGTTTCTTTTTCCTGTTGAGTATCATCTTTGGCTATGTCTTCTTCATCAGATTCAATTTTATCTTCAAAAATAAATTCTTCTTCAAACGGATTTTGATCTAAATTTTCTTCCATAAGTTCTTCTAAGGAACTGGAATTTTTTGGTCTATCTAATTTATCAAAGCTTTCATTAAACTCATCAAACACAACAGAGAATAGATATTCAACGGTAATAGATTCTTTATTTTCTGAAAGATCTTCCGTTTCAAAATCAATATCAATATCAAATTCGGTATATATTTTTTTGAAATAACCCTTATTTTCATCAATATCTATTTTTAGAGGTATAACAAAATCTCCCCTATCAAGCTCATTTGTACTTAACTCATCTTCCATATCTTCTGCCATATTTATAATATCCGCTTTCATATCATCAGGAATAAAATCTTCTTCAGAAATCATTCTCAAAAATCCGGGTGTATTATAAATATCTACCACAAACTCTAATTCTAAATCTTTATCTTCGTCCTCTTCCTTGGCTTCATCTTCGTTTTCGTCTTTGTCTTCGTCTTCTTCTTCATTTAAAACATTAATTTCAATAAAATTCTCATTCTTAGCAATTTCCAAAACATCTACACCATATTCTTCAATTGAATCAAATATCATTTCAAAATTGATCACACTTACAATATCTTCTAATTCAAAATCATCTATTTCCGAAGCATCCTTAATAGATTCTTCTATATCTGCATGAATCCACTCCCCCTCCAAAAAAGAAAAGTCAGCTACAAAAGGTATGGTCGGTGCTTTATCAAGATTTACATAATAAACACTATCAACTAACCTTGATTCTCCCTCAAGATCAACTTGAATAACAACAATACCTTCTTTTACACTAAAACCTAAGTCAAATTCCATTAACATAGAAATGTCTTTAAAGGTATCACCTTTTTGAATAAAACCTTCACTTACAAAATGGCCGTTTAAAACATCTTCAACAGAAAACTTCATTTTGGTTTCTGTTGAAAAAGAATCAGCTTTTAAATGATTAACTAAAGTATCAACAATAATATCTTCTTTAGTTCCTTCTTCATCACTAAGTATTTCTTCGTCACCAGAAAGTTCCTGCCAAGTATAGTAAGCGGCTACAGATGCCCCTCCCAAAAAAATGACAATAATTGCAATAATAAAAATAATTTTACCAAACCTTCCTTTTACCTCATCTTGAGGAGGTTTCACTTCACTATTGGTATTTTGATCAAATTCAGCTCCTCCTGTTTCTGTGTTAAAAGACTGTGATATGTTTTCATTGGAATTAATATTTTCTTTAACAGGTTCACTGTTTACTTCTTCGTTCTCAGAAACAGTATTTTCAGACTTTGGTCCCTCTTCACTTTTTTGGGAGACATCATCTTCTCCAGTTTCTTTAAAAACAATGGACAGATCCTCTTCATTCCAACCGGCTTTTAATAAAACACTTTTTATATCCTCATCTTTTATTCCTTTTTCTTTTTGAGAATTAATGTATTCCACTAATTTTCTTTTATTTTCTTCATTCATTTAATTTTATTTAAAACAATTTATAATACTTTAATAATTGTAACAAAATATTTCTTATTTTTATTTTAAAGTGTGGAAAAGTGACACTTTTCATTTTAAAAGGTGTTTTAAATTATATAAGATATAAAAAATAAAATGACCAATCAAAACTTCACAGAAAAATCCATAGAAGCTTTAAATAACGCTTTTTCAACTGCAAAAGAAAAAAATAATTCACAAACAGAACCCTTACATATACTTTCAAGTTTACTTGAACAGAGCGATACAGCTGTTTCGGCTTTAATAGAAAAAACCGGAGTATCAATTGACACTATAAAAAACAAAGTTGATAAATCCATATCTTCTCTTCCTACTGTAAGTAATACAGATCAAGAACCAACAAGCTCTCAAGAAACAGTAAATGTAATAAAGCAAGCAGAAAAAGAAATGAATGGATTGAAAGACGATTATGTCTCAACAGAACATTTACTGCTTGCTATTCTTTCCACTTCAAACTCTGCTAAAGATATTCTGGAAAAAAATAATATTTTATATAATAGTATTAATAGTGCATTAAAAGATATAAGAGGAAATATGAATATAAAAGATCCAAATCCTGAAAGTAAGTACAATGTTTTGGAAAAATATGGCCAAGACTTAACTCAACTTGCATCAGAAAGTAAACTTGACCCTGTTATAGGAAGAGATGATGAAATAAGACGGGTAACTCAGGTTCTTTCAAGAAGAACAAAAAACAATCCTGTTTTAATCGGAGAACCCGGAGTTGGTAAAACTGCCATAGTAGAGGGATTAGCACAGAGAATAATATCAGGAGATGTACCAACAACTTTAAAAAACAAACGCGTAATAAATAGAGAGGCCGGATCTCTTTTGGCTGGTGCTAAATACAGAGGAGAGTTTGAAGAAAGATTAAAGGCGGTTTTGAAAGAAATAGAAAAGGCCGAAGGTGAAATAATACTTTTTATTGACGAACTTCATACCATAGTTGGTGCCGGTGGATCAGAAGGAGCGGTTGATGCAGCTAATATGTTAAAACCAATGCTTGCCCGAGGAAAACTTAGAATGATCGGGGCAACAACATTAAACGAATACAGAAAACACATTGAAAAAGATGCCGCTTTAGAAAGAAGACTCCAACCGGTATATATAGGAGAACCTTCTATTGATGACACTGTTGCCATAATGCGTGGATTAAAGGAAAAATACGAAGTTCATCATGGAGTACGTATAACAGACCCAGCTTTGGTCGCAGCTGCTAAACTATCAGCCCGTTATATAACAAACAGATTTTTACCAGATAAAGCAGTAGACCTTATTGATGAAGCAACTTCATCTTTAAAAATGGAAATAGACAGCATGCCAACTGAACTTGATCATCTAAAAAGAAAACTTAGACAGCTACAGATAGAACAGGAAGCATTAAAAAAAGAAAAAGATAAACAAAGTAAAAATAGATTGGAAGATATTAAAAAAGAAATAGCCGATCTAAAAGAAAAAGATAATGCCATTGAAGCACAATGGAAAAAAGAAAAAAGTCTTTTGGAAGAGTATCGTAATTTATCAAGTAAAATAGACGAATTAAAAATAGAAGAAGATCAAGTTGAAAGATCTGGTGATGTTCAAAAAGCGGCCGAAATAAAATATGGAAAAATTCCGGAATTGGAGAAAAAAATGAAAGAAATTCAGGAAAAACTAAGTAGTATCCCAAAAGAAAAAAGATTACTTCCGGAAGAAGTTACAGAGGAACACGTTGCTAAAGTTATCGCAAAATGGACAGGAATACCAATAACCAGACTTCTTGAAACTGAAAAAGAAAAATTATCAAATCTTGAAAATGAACTTGGTAAAAGAGTCATTGGACAGAAAGAAGCAATTAATAAAGTATCTAATGCATTAAGAAGATCAAGAGCAGGGCTTGGAAACGTTAACAGACCAATCGGTTCTTTTATTTTTCTTGGTCCTACCGGTGTAGGAAAAACAGAACTTTCTAAAGCTTTAGCTGAAATAATGTTTAATGACGAAGGATCAATGGTTAGAATTGATATGTCTGAATATATGGAAAAACATTCCGTTAGCCGTCTTGTGGGAGCACCTCCTGGATATGTAGGATACGAAGAAGGTGGACAGTTAACAGAAACCGTTAGAAGAAGACCTTATACAGTAATTCTATTGGATGAAATAGAAAAAGCTCATAATGATGTTTTCAATATCCTTCTTCAGATCTTAGATGATGGAAGACTAACTGATGGACAAGGTAGAACTGTTGATTTTAGAAACACTGTTATAATCATGACATCAAATCTTGGTGGTAACATTATATCTGCCTGGGATGGAAAAAATGAAGAAAAAATACAAAAGGATATAATGGAAGTAGTTAACAGTTATTTCCGACCTGAATTTATTAATAGAGTAGATAATGTGACAGTATTCCACCGCTTAAGTCATAAAGATATAGAAAAAATAGTAGAACTTCAGATCTCCGAAGTAATTGAAACTTTAAAAGAAAAACAAATAACAGCAACATTTGATGAAAGTATTAAAAAACATTTAGCTGAAATTGGTTATGATCCGGTATTTGGAGCAAGACCACTAAAAAGAGTGATTCAAAACAAAATACTTGATCCTTTAGCCATGGATATTATAGAAGAAAAATTCAAAGAAGGAGATCATATAAAAGCAACACTAAAAGATGAATCTGTTGTTTTTGAAAAAAATTAAACAGCTCTTTTAAAGAGCTGTTTTTGTTTGGGTGGCTAGAGAGAATCGAACTCTCATCGCGGGTTCCACAAACCCGAGTGTTAACCGTTACACCATAGCCACCATATTTTAATTAAAACTGTAATTAAGTTTTAATCATTCTTATTTTATAACAAATTTATGGTCACTTAGTCCAGTTAAATATACTTAATAATAATTAAAAGTTTTTAATTTTAAAAAATTAAATTATCTGTAATAACATTACCGGAAATACCTCCTTCGTCTTCATAAAAATTTTTAAGTAGATAATAAGACCCTACTGAAAGAAAACTCATAATAATTAAAGTAGTCACAACAACAAGAGCAACTTTAAAAAAAGATTCGTCAGCACCAGATCCCAAAACCTCCTCTTTCTTTTTAGGAGGAAGATCTGTGTTTTTTATTACATTTAAATTTTTATAAGGTCTCTGAGAATAACTTTCTTTTATAGAATTAACAGCGTTATTTTTCTCAGATTCTTTTAATTTATAATTAGATTCTTTTTTTGTATCTTGTTTTTCTTCTTTAAAATTTTCATTATCAATAGGTTCACTTTTTTCTTTATTTGAAACATCTTCTTCTTTACTATCTTCTTTTTCTTCAAGTTCTTCATTTGAAAAAACCTCTTCGGTTTTTGATTCATTTTTTGATTCTATAAAAGAAAGTGCACCATCAAGCTCATTAAATCCAATAATTACATCTTCTTCGTTCCATCCGGCGTCTATCAACACGTTTTCAATATCAGTATCACTTACTCCTCTTTCTCTTTGAGATACAATATATTCTTTTAATATTTTTTTATTTTTATCATCCATAAAAAGGATAGTTTTATTAAACAATATTTTTAGTATACCAAAAACAAACTGTTTATAATTTTATTTTGTGGAAAACTTTAAAAAATAATTTTATTTAACAAACACATCAGAGATCAAAATGAACTAAAGTGTTATCTTCAGTATCATAAATAGCAAAACTGGGATCATGTTTAATACCACAAATATTACCAGGATTAGCTAATAAAGTTTTATTTATATATTCTTTATATTTAAAATGATCATGTCCATAAAAAACAGCATCATACATACCACTATCAGCTATATGTTTTGCTATTTCCGGATAATGTTGGAAAGCTATACTTCTTCCTTTTATATCTATCTTTCCAAACGGTTCTCTATAGCTAAAAACCTTAGAATTATTTTGATGAATTTTAAAAGCTGACAAACGATCACCGTCAACATTACCAAAACAGTAATGTATTTCTCCATCCCAGTTTTCAATAATATAAGATAATGTGAGAGGAGCGCATATATCTCCACAATGTATTAAAAAGTCTCCGGCACCTTCTTTTTTAGCAATATTAATAGCTTTAATAGTATTATCAAAGTGATCGTGGGTATCTGAAAAAACCGTTAACTTCATTAAATTTATAATAACATTTTAACCCGATCTATAAAAAATAATTAAATAAATAACTTTTACATTGATAATCATAAAATCTAATAAAGATTAAATCTAAAAAAGAAACCAACACAAACTTGGGGAAGTCAGACTTCCCCAGATTCTGGTTTTTTTAAATTTGACTTATTTTTATGTTGGGGAAGTCTGACTTCCCCAGACTTTACTTCTCTTGGTTTAAGATCGAATTATTCAATAGGTTTTGGGGAAGTCAGACTTCCCCAGAATTAAGATCGAATTATTCAATAGGTTTTGGGGAAGTCAGACTTCCCCAGAATTTTCTATCGCTCCAAGTATTTTCAATATAGTTCTATATTTTAACTCTACAAAAAAGCGAGAATACTCTTCCCTATTACCTCAGATGTCTAAATATTAAATTAGTTCGTATTTCAGTGCCCAGGGCGGGAGTCGAACCCGCATGCCGTAAACGGCCACGGCCCTCAACCGTGTGTGTATACCAGTTCCACCACCTGGGCATCACAGTTTATAAGTATATACTAAAACCTATCCTCTTTTCAAACAATAATCACCCGATATTTCGGGTGATCTTTATAATTTAAATTATAAAATAAAACTTAAAAGTTTTATTCTTTTTCTTTTTCGTTATTTTCTTCTTTTACTTGCTCTTTGTTGTTTTCTTCTATTTTTTCTTCTTTATCTTTAGGATTAGAATCAGATTCTTTAATATCCTCCTCTTCTTCTTGTTCAACCGCCGCTCTCATATTTTTAATATGTTTTTTAACTTCTTTAGTAGCCTTTCTTCTAATATGATATAAATTAGACTGTTTAACTTTTGCACGTTTAAGTACTTCTATTTTTTCTATAGTAGGTGAAAAAAGAGGAAAAACTTTCTCTACTCCTACTAATCCAGTAGATCTTCTAACAGTAAAAGTTGCTCCAGGTTCATTTCCATGTTTTCTGGTTAAAACGATTCCTTCAAAATTCTGGATTCTGGTCTTTCCTTTTTCCTCTATCTTAACCGAAACACGAACAGTATCACCTGCACGCATATCAATTTTTTTACGTTTCTCAGTTTCAACTGGAGAATGAATTTCTGATATTTGATTCATAACAGCGCTACTTTAGCACAGTAAATAATAATACGCAAGATGGTGTATTAGTCCACCCTACTTGGGAATTTCCAACTTGTAATGTATTCATAATATAA
>CAZLGQ010000006.1:0-20642 GCA_964559575.1 uncultured Candidatus Saccharibacteria bacterium
AGGCGGAGGTTTTCTGATTTTATCTTGTCCATTTCTTTTAGTTTGTGGTTGGCGGTTTGGAGTTTTTTACTTTGTAACAATAACTCATTACTCAACTCTACTTCTTTATATACACTCTTTATAAGTAAAGAACCAAAACCTAAAACGATAAAGAAAAATACCAAACCAAAAATTATATCTAACCTGCTGTCAAAAATAAAAACTTGAGCTAAAGAAATAGATAAAATAAATAGTACTAAAATCTCGGCTGTTACTGTTTTTATATTAAAAAGCTTGTGCTTTAATGTCGCATAAGCCAATAAAAACGGAAAAAGACCGGCTACGAAATTACCGTACGGAGGAAAAGGGATATCATACCACAACAAGAAATTCGTAAAGCCTCCACCGAAACCCAAAAGAATACTTAACAGGATATAAAAAGAACGACCTTTTACTAACTGCGATTCAGACTGTATATATTTTTTCAATAATATATAAAACGAATATAAAAATGTTCCCAAATACAAAATGACAACATAAAAAATATATAGAGGTCCGGGGATAGGCCAAAAGTCAAAGAAAAGCTTTTGCTCAACGCCCGAAACAAAGTACTCCGTTGCGGCAAAAAGAGAGATAAAGATCGTCAAAACATAAAGAAGTATAAGTATAACCTCTCTTTTACCGCTCTCCAGTCCATATACACTCAACATCCAATGAAAGAAAAAAACCGGTATATATAAAGACCCTACCGATAGGACTCTCACCCAAAAGAGCGCCTCTTCCGCAGTCCCGCTAAGTAGCCATTGCCAATAACTAAATGACCATACACAAAAAGCAAAAGTCATTGCAAAATATAAAGCATTCTTTTTGTTTCTTATGTTCTTTAAGAAAATCAATATTCCTAAAGACGCTACTATAAAACCATTTACAAGACCTGATATAGCAAAGGCTTCCATTAAATTAATATACTAAAAAAATAAATTTCATTTAAAATTGTACAATATTTTAAAAATATCTTATCCACTTTTTAAAAATAGTATTTTGATCTTATATTTAAAAACTCTAATAAAAAATAATTTTATTATTTAGATTATTTTGTGGACCCAGCCGGGTTCGAACCGGCGACCTTCCGCGTGCAAGGCGGACGCTCTAGCCAACTGAGCTATGGGCCCTTTTATCTTTTAATAATTTATAACAAAAAAAACAATTTTTTTCCAGTTAAATCATCTAAAAAGATCATTTAATATTTTTTCTACAAAATCTTCAAATTTAATCCCAGAAGCTTCCAACTCTAAAGGAAAAAGAGAATCCTCCGTTAAACTGGGCAAACTGTTAACTTCCAAAAAAAACACCCCTCTTTCCGGATTCACAACAAAATCTGACCTAGAGTAATGACGTAATCCCAAAAGCTCATGAATCAACTTAGCGACTTTTTGTATTTCTGCATTTTCTTCTTTACTAAAATTACCCGGACACTTTCCATAAACTTTATACTCTTGATCTTTTTTATCATCAAAAAAACCAGAAAGGTGAGAAACTGTTTCAACTGGAAATAAAGAATAAATTTTTTCATTGCGAAAATTATCTATAACACCACAGGTAGCTTCTTTTCCTTCAATAAATTCCTGTACTAACACAGCAGGACCCAAACTAAAAGCTTCATCAATGGCACTATTCAATTCCTCTTTAGAAGAAACCAAATATATACCAACAGAAGAACCGGCTGATACAGATTTTACAACTAATGGAGTCGGAAACTTTTTATAAAAATAAAAAACCTCCTCCCGAGAATCACCTTCTCTTACTAAAAGAGAGTTAGGTATCTTTATTCCTTGTTCTATACAACAGTTTAAGGCTAGGTCTTTACGATTTGCCAAAGCTGAAGCTACGCGTCCGGAACCGGTATAAGGAACACTAAAAGTATCAAGAAGTTCTTGAACTGATCCGTCTTCACCATATGATCCATGTAAAGCATTAAAAACTCCATCTAAATTATTTAAAATTGAAATAGGTTTTTTTGCTACACCATCAACATACCAAACACCATGCTTATCTATAAAGATATCTTTAAAGTCATGATCCAACAGATCAAGTGATAGTATTTTCTTTCCTGTTTTTAGTGAAAGATCATACTCAAGAGATGGACCTCCTCTTAGTACACCGATTCTTTTTTTTAAGCCAGAAAAACTCATACTAAATAAATTATATCATGTCTTAAAAAACAAAATATTATAGAAATTCACATATCTATCTTTTCTCTTAATTTTTTATGATAAGAAAGCACAAAACGATGAGCTTCCATATTAGATAAAATTATTTCATCTTTATATCTTCCTATTAATTTTTTATTACCTAAATAGCTATAAGGTCTATGATTTTTATCCTTAGTAACAGCTACTACAGGTATTTCTTTTTTAAATTCAGAAAGTACGCTAATTGCCACATTTTTCTGCGCCACTCCACCATCAACTACTATAAGATCAGGTAATCTCCATTCAGAATGTTTGATTCTTCGTTGAATCAACTCTCTTAAAGAAGCGGTATCATCAATAGCAGGATTTTCTTTTATACGAAACTTTCTATAATCACTTTTTTTAACATATCCCCCTTCTATCACAGAAAACACACCCACCACAAAAGAACCTGAAATATGAGCTATATCATAACCTTCAACTCTAAAATTTTTATCTTTTTTTTCTTTAAAATAATCTTCATTAATGTTTTCAAAGGCAGGATCATTCAGTAAAGATATATCTCTTATATGTTCTAGGGTTTGAATTTTTTTCTGTACCTCACCAGCTTTCTCAAACATTCTTTTTTTTGAAAAAAGATCTCTATCTTTTTCAAGTCTTTTTATAATTTCTTTTTTATAACCTTGAAAAAAAAGACGGATATAACCAACAGTTCTTTTATAATCCGTAGAAGAAATTTCTCCCGTACATACTCCCGGGCAAAGTTTTATCTGACGACTAAAACAAGGTTTTGAATATAGATTTCCTTTCTCTTTGGCCGGAATACACTTTTCATCCCTAAAAGGAAATATTCTTCTTACTATATATAATGCCTCTTTTAACAATCTACTATGAGGAAATGGTCCGAAGATATGTAGGGTAGAAATACTTTCTTTTTTATTAAAAAGATCTTTTTCACGAATCAAACGAATAACGGGAAATTTTTCTTTTGTTATAACAACGTAATTAAAACTTTTATCATCCTTTTCTTTACTATTAAAGATTGGTTGATGTTTTTTTATCAATCTTGCTTCCAACAAAAGAGCTTCCAGTGCTGAATCAGTCTTTTCAAAATCTATATAATAGATGTCAGGTAACATATGTACCAACCAAGGACTTCTAACTTCATTTAAATTGTTAGTAAAATAACTTCTGACTCTATCTTTAATAGAAGAAGCCTTTCCTATATAAAGAATTTTATTTGACTTGTTTTTAAAAAAATAAACACCCGGACTTTTGGGTAATTCTTTTATTTTTTTCTTAATAAAATTATCCATAAAGCTATCAAATCATTAAAACATATAAATTTCCAATACTATATTAAGGTTTTTAAATTAATTTAATATGTTAAAATATTAATTATGAATACATTTTCATCAATTAAATTAAAAATAAATTGGAAACAGGCCATGTTATACGAAATGGCAATTATTTCACTTGGGATATTTATCGGCTCAACTTGGCCAAATATCTTTACCGGAATGATTAGATGGGTTCTTTTATTAATTTTTATAATAGCAGGTGGATATGTATCAATATTATGGATAAACCAAAACAAAGATAAATTAAAAAAATAATACGGTTGTCCTTAAACAGTATTTCTGTTAATATTTAATAAATTAAAAATAAATAAAGTAATTATGGAAAATAAAGAAGAAGAAACAAAAACAACAACAGAATCACATGAAGATTCTAAAAACAAAAAAAACCCAAGTAATTTTATCATCGGAGCAGTGGCTATTTTATTTATTGTTATCATAATAACTCTTGCTACTATTATGTGGAACACAGAACAGGATGTTGATTCCCAAGATGTGCTAGCTAAAGTTGGAGATACTGAAATCACCATGGAAGATATTAGACCGGAATTTGAAAACATTAAAAATCAATACGAACAACAAGGTATTGATATGTCAGAAGATAAAGAAATGAAATACTCCATAAAAATGGAAGTCTTGCAAAATCATATAAATCAACACATGCTACTTGAACATTTTGAAACACTTGATCTGGAAGTAAGTAAAGAAGATATGGACAAAGAATATGAAATGATAATGAATCAGTTTAGTAATGAAGCTGAGTTTGAAGAAGCTTTAGGACAAGCTAATATTACCAAAAGTGAACTTGAAAAAAATCTTAAAGATAATTTAGCTATTCAACTATTAATTGAAGAAAAAGCTGAAATAAACATAACAGATGAAGATATAGAAAATCATTACGAACAATTAAAAATACAAATAGGAGATGAACTTCCTCCTCTGGAAGAAATAAGACCTCAATTAGAACAAGAAATTAGAAATGAAAAAATGCAAGAAGTATTTGGTTCAATAGTAGCTGAAATAGAAGAAGATTACGAAGTAGAAATATTTATAGAACAACCTCAACCAACTGAACCTCAAATGGAAATGCAACCGGAAGCAGAAGAAGTACCTGAGGAAGAAATGGAAATGATGATAGAAGAGTAAATTAAATAACAAAATAACAAAAACCTCTTTGTTTAAAGACAAAGAGGTTTTTTATTTTTAAAAAACTACATTAACGTATCTTTCAAAGAAAAATAGCCTACTTTGGTACGAAAAATATGAAAAGCTAAAGCAGAAGTGTTGCAATAAAGCCCCATATTTTTTGCTAAAGATCTTACATAAGTTCCACTTGAAACATCTATTTTAAAACGAGCTAAATAAACTAAATCTTTTTTAAATTTTTTTTCAAAAGACATCCAACTATCCAAGACTTCACCTTGCCTAAAATCTCCCTTAACTAAATTTATTTTTTCCATTGCATTTTTAACTACCTTAGATAAAGGTAAGTACAAAGATCCCAAGAAAACAAAATTATTAATATTAATAACCAAATAAGGTCTTTCTACTTCAATACCCTTTTTAGCCCATTCAAAAAGAGGTTTTCCATCTACTGTTTTTGATGAAAAAGGTGGATATTTCTGATTCATTTCACCTCTCCAATTATAAGTCATATCTCTTAAAACATTATTTATATTATCTGAAGTTAAAGAAGGCCCTTCTTTAACAATACCCAAAGGATCATAACTATCGCTTTCAACTTCAAAAATAACATCAAAATAATAAGTTTTATTTAAATTTAAATACTTATCCCTTTCTTTATTAGCATCCCCAACCAAAACAACCATTACTCCTTGAGCTAAGGGATCTAATCTTCCGGCGTAACTTAACTTTTCTTCTTTTAAGTAAGGAAAACTTTCTTTTACTCTGTTAAGAGTCTCTAAGGGTGTTTCTCCTACTTTTTTGTAAACTGCAAAAACTTTTTTCATATTTCTTGTTAAACAAAAGAATTTTTCGTACAATACTACGAATGAGTAAAAAAACCAAACTATCCACCAATAATTATAAAGGAGTTAGAGATTTTTATCCAAAAGATCTCCAAATTTTAAAATACATATTTTCTATAATGCGTGAAGTAATGGAAAGCTTTGGTTATGAAGAATACGATGCTTCTCTATTGGAATATACCGAAATATATAAAGCTAAATCAGGACAAGAAATTGCAGACGAACAGACTTATACCTTTAAAGATAAAAGTAACAGAACCGTGTCTATCCGTCCCGAAATGACACCTACAGCTGCAAGAATGATAGCTAAAAAAGTTAGAGAATTACATTTCCCTGTAAGATGGTATTCCATACCTAACTTATTTAGATATGAAAACCCTCAAAAAGGAAGGCTTCGAGAACATTATCAACTAAATGCAGATATATTTGGTGGAAACACAGAAGATGCCGACATGGAAATGATCATGTTAATACATAATGTAATGACAAAATTTGGAGCAAAAACTACTGATTTTGTTATATATATAAATGACAGAAGAATTCTTTGCTTATTATATGAATTATTCAACATTGATATTGAATCTAGAGATAGTATATCTAGATTCTTAGATAAAAGAAATAAAATTGCTAAAAAAGAATTTGAAGATTCTATGAAAGAATATATGGATGAAGAAACACTTAATGAATTTTTAGACAGTATATCTTCTCCAATAAAAATACTAAAAGTATTAAAAAAAGATAACCCGATCATTAGACATATAATAGATATCATAGAGAAACTAAACAGAAATAACATAACTAATATTTTCTTTGAACCAACCTTGGTTAGAGGTTTTGATTATTATACAGGATTAGTTTTTGAAGTTTTTGATACTAACCCTGAAAACCCCAAAGCTGTATTTGGTGGAGGTAGATATGATTCACTTGTTTCTCTTTTTAGTGACAGAGATATACCGGCAATAGGTTTTGGTCTGGGAGATGTTAGATTAATAGATTTTTTAAACAACAGATCTTTATTACCTGAATACAAACCGGAAACAGAGATTATGATCTGCAGAAATGAAAACTGTTCATATTCAAACGCCACCTTATTTGCAGAAAAATTTCGAAATAAAGGAATCCCTACAGTAATTGATATAAGCGGTAAAAAAATAAAAGATCAAATAAGCAGAGCTTCTAAGAAAAAAATTCCTTTTATAATAATTATGGAAAAAAATAAAAAAATATCTGAAAAAATAAAAATAAAACACTTAGACTCAGAAGTTGAGAAAGAAATTGAAATTGAAAAAGCCTTTAAATGGATAAAAGAAATTAATTCCTAAAACATTATGACAAAAAAAATAGTATTCGACATAGAAACAAAAAATACTTTTTATGACATAGAATCCAATAATCCCGCAGACCTGGATATATCCCTTGTGGGTATTTATGACTTTTCAGATAACACTTACTATTCATACCTAGAAGATGAATTGGGGGACCTGTGGAATAAAATAGAGAACGCAGATATTTTAATTGGATATAATTCAGATCATTTTGATATTCCTCTTCTAAATTCTTATTATCCGGGTGACCTAAGTTCTATTAAAAGCATAGACCTCATGAAAGAAATTAAAAAAACAATAGGAAGGAGAATAAAACTTGATGATGTAGCAGAAAAAACCTTAGGTGAAAAAAAATCAGCACACGGACTACAGGCTATAACATGGTGGAAAAATGGTGAGATAGAAAAAATAAAAAAATACTGCATTGATGACGTACGTATAACTAAAGATCTTTACGAATATATTTTAAAAAATAATACAATAAAATACCCTGAAGGCAACAAAGTTCATACAGTATCAATAGATACTTCTGGTTGGGAAACTAAAAATGACAGTTCAATGACTCGTACTCTTCCGATATAATTTATTTATCTAACAAAATAAACCTCTCCCTCATAGAACAAAATTCACATTTATCATCTTCACATCTCTTGTCCCAAAAAGATAAATAAAAAATTTCTTCAGCCATTTGAGTTATTAGATTTTTAATATCAGAAACCTCTTTATCTTTTAGATCAAAAGTTTCTTTTTTATAAAAACCGCTATCATTGGGTTCAATAAAATCTATCACCCCCTCAGAAACTGCACCTTTTATCTCTTTTGAATTATCTACAAGAAGTTTATAAAAAACCAACTGTTTTTTCATATCCCCATCAGAATTTTTAGTATTACCTTCTATATTATTCCTACTTTTAGGTTTACCTGTTTTATAATCAACAACAGTATGATCATCAACCCCTTCTATTTTATCTATATTACCTGTAAGAAATAAAGGTTGAGGTAAAAAATCCAAATCTAAACAAACATCCATTATCTTTTTTTCGTTTATTACATTCCTATCCCAAGTTCCAAAATATTTATCATAATAACCAGTGAGAGCCTTCTTCCCTTTTTGTAAAAGATCTTTTTCATCAACAGCAGACATTACTTGATCCTTTAAAGAATTCTCAAAACTATTTATCATAAATTCTTTTCCAAGGTCACCTTCATCTCGATACAGATCAAAAAATTTCTTTAAACCTCCATGGATCGCTATTCCAAATTTTTGTGATAATGTATAAGTTCCCGGAAGACGCATTAAGTTAACATAAAAATATCTCCAAGGACATTTAAAATAAGCATTAACTGCAGTTATTGATAGAGGTTGATCTATAAAAGTCTTAATAATATAATTCTTTTCATCAATAGAAGGCCCTCTAACAGATGCCGGTCTAAACATAAAATCAGACTCAAGACTATCAGATACTCCTTTTTCATCAGTATCTTTTTGAACATCTAAAAGATCAAGTTTATTAATATCTTCTATGAAAATGGAAGATATCTGCTCCTTTCCATCATCACGAAACTTTGAAAAACTCAAAAAAACTTTTTCCCTAGCCCTTGTTAAAGAAACATAGAAAAGTCTTCTTTCATCTTCATCATCACCTATATCAAAAGAACCTGAAAATTTATCAGGAAATCTAAAATTATTTTTTTTCTGAACATTACCCCATTTTTTATCAACAACATCTACCATAAAAACATAATCAAACTCTCGTCCTTTAGAAGAATGAGCCGTTATAAACTCAACCCTGTCATCAAAATTACCTTCGGAAGATTTAAGACCTAAACCGTAAGATCTGATAGTTTTAAGATGTTCTACAAATTTAAAAATAGAGGGTCTCTCAGAATTCTCCATGAACCTTTCTGCTTCCTTGAAAAAATCTTTCATCCTATTCAAGGCAACAGCATTTTGATCAGACATTAAAATATTGTTTATAATTCCGGAATCATAAACTAACTCCTCTAAAACAGAAACTATGTCTACGTTATATATTTTCTTATTCCATTCCTTAATTGATTCATATGCTTTATTTAAACCAACCGGTTTAAGAACTTTAGACCCTTTAATATGTTCCAAACTCTCCAAAACATCCCATATATAAATACGTTTCGCTCTGGAATAATGATTTATTTTTAATACATCAATAGGATCAATTCCAAACACTCCACTATGAAGAACCTTAAAAAGTATTTCATCGTTAGTCGGATCGCAAACTGTTTCCATTAAATTAAAAAGATCTATAATATTTGGATCTTCAAAGAGGTCTTTATCAGATCTTACTATATAAGGAACCCCAACTTTATTCATAGCCCGTGCAAAAGGTATTGCATCTTTATGTTTTCTATAAATAACAGCAACCTCACTTGGAGAAACTCCTTTTTCTATGAGGTCAATAATAGTATTGGCTACAAATAAAGATTCATCCAAAACTGAGTTTGTATTTTTTAAAACAAGCTTTTTTCTTTCTCTTTCTGATCTGGCTTTAAGAGGTTTATGAACATTACTATTAAAAGAAGTTCCCTGTTCAATAAGGTTTTGAGCTGCATCCAAAACACCTTGTTGAGAACGGTAATTACCAACCAAATATATTACTTTCATTTCAGGATACAGATTCATAAAATACATAAAATTATTTAAAGAGGCACCCTGAAAACGAAATATAGCCTGTTTTTCATCTCCTACAATAAAAATATTAGGGTTTTCATGAAAAGATACAAGTTCTTTAATAACTCTATTTTGAGCATTATTAGCATCTTGATGTTCATCAGCTAATATATAATGATTATCTTCTTGAACTATGGTTGAAAATTCCTTATTATTTTCTAACTTTTTCACAACCTCCAGTATCATATCTTCATAATCATAACAGTGCTCATTTTTTAGATGATCTTGATACATTTTAAAGATCTCAGTAAATTCTTTATTTTTTTCAAAAAATCTAACAGACCTTAAGGCCTCACCCTTCATAGAACCTTTATTTTTACCTTTAACATTATATATATCATCCCTTTTATAAAACTCTTCTTCTTCCTTTAAATTTTCTTTTAAAAGAGTTTCCGGATCAGCACCCTCTCTTTTTAAAGAATGTATTGATCCTAAAATAGAAGAAACATAATAAAAAGGATCTCCCGTTGGTGTAAGAAGGGAAAATGAATTATTAGATAAAATTTTCTCAATAAGAGATATCTGTTCTGATTCCGGTATATGTCTGGCACCAATGATCTCTGGAAATTCTTCAGGAAAATCATTTATTAATTCATTACAAAATCCATGAAAAGTTTTTATTTTAACTTTATGTGCATCCGGACCAACTATACCAATCAAAGATCTACGCATTGAAGTAACTCCACTTTCCGTGTAAGTCAAAGCTAAAATATTCTCCGGCTCTGTATCAGTTCTCATTAAGATTGAGGCTATTCTCATTACAAGTACAGTGGTCTTACCGGTACCCGGACCAGCTATTACCATTACCGGCCCTTCAATATTATCAACAGCTTGTTTTTGAAAAGAATTTAATTTTTTATAACGTTCTTTAAAAATTTTATTGAAATCCTGCATAAAAACAGTATAACCTAAAAGTCCTTTTTATACATTAAAAAACACACGATATTATCGTGTGTTTTTTAAAGAAAATAATACTTTTATTAATAATAACTTTTTAGTCTTTCAATGTTTTTGTGTTGACGTATCTTCTCATGAGCCTTTGCTTCTATCTGTCGTATTCTCTCCCTTGTTACACCAAACTCCTGTCCAACCTCCTCCAGAGTATGGGTTATACTGTCCTTCAAACCATGCCTCATTTCTAAAATGCGTTTTTCTTTTTCAGGAAGATCATCTAAAATTTCTTTTATCTGATCTGAAATTATACGTCTTGAGGTTGCCTGATCCGGAGAAATTATCTTATCATCGGCTATAAAGTTACCTAAAGTAGATTTACCATCATCATCGTCTCCAACCGGACTTTCTAGAGAAACTGTATTTTGATCTATTTTTTCTATCTGATGAACTTTTTCAACTTCAATATTCATTTCCGTAGCTATTTCCTCAGATAAAGGATCACGTCCAAGATCCTGAGAAAGTTTACGAACTATTTGCTTATATTTAGCTATAGTTTCAACCATATGAACCGGAACCCTTATTGTTCTGGATTGATCTGCTAAAGATCTGGTTATAGCCTGTCTTATCCACCAAGTTGCATACGTAGAAAATTTATAACCTTTAGTCCAATCAAATTTTTCAACGGCCTTAAACAAACCTAAATTACCTTCCTGAATAAGATCAAGTAAAGTTAAATCCGGACTTCTTCCAACATATTTTTTAGCAATAGAAACAACCAAACGAAGATTGGATTTCATTAAGATCAATTTTGCATCTTCATCTCCTTCCTGTATTCTTTTAGCAAGATCTTTCTCTTGATCGCCGTTTATTAAAGGATGCTGTCCTATTTCTCTTAAGTATATCTGTATTGAATCATAAGAAGCTCCACTATCCCCTTTTATTTTCTTTAAAAGCTCATTTTCTTCTTCTTCAGAGTTTAAAAGATTACCGCTCTCTAAAACATCTACACCGGAAGCACTGAATTTTTCGTATAGTTCTTCAAGTAAAACAATGTTATCCTCTATACTTGGAAAATATTTAAGTATCTCATCAAAAGTAACAAAACCCTTACTCTTACCTCTAGCTAAAAGTTCTTCCACTTTTTTATCTTCATTTTTGTTATTTAAAAATGTATTTTCTTTTTTATCTTCAGTTTCTTTTTTTACTTTACTTTTTGCAATATTATTGCTTTTAATAGCTGAACTTTTTTTATTAGAAGCAACTTTTTTTACAGTCTTTTTAACAGGCCTACCTTTCTTAACAGTAGTTTTTTTATTACCTGTGTTATTTTTTGTTTCTTTTTTACGATGCATAGTATATAAAAACTTTTATAAAGTATTATTTAAAAATATAATTTAATTATTATTAATATAAATAATTTCTCCTTTTTGCCTTCCGGCTATAATTTCATGAAGTTCACGAGAATATTTTTGATATTCAATTATATATTCTCGATTTAAATCTTCATCTTCAGTTGATCTTTTGATCTTATTTTGCAGGTCATCCATTAACTTTTCAAGCTTTGCTGTCTTATATCTAAATATCAGTTCATCACTATAACTTGTAACACCAGAACTGTCAAGTTTACTACAGTACTCTTCTATCTCAAGTACTTCTTTATCTTTACCTAATTCAACCTCGCAAACAGATATCTCTTTAGCAAATTCAGAATCCGCCGAATGTATTTTTGATCTTAACTTTTCAACCGAGTAAACTGGCTCAGAACAGCTCTCTAGCCATTTTAATAAAACAGTAGCAGAAATTATAATTCTTTCAACTACTGAAGCGTCATTTCTATTAACTAGAGATTCTTCTTTTAGATCTTCTTCATTATCCATATATCCGGTTATGTTTTTATTTTGACTTATATATCCATCCATATCTGATTCAACATTTTCAATAGGTAAATTTAATTTTTCAGCTACAATACTTAAAAAATATGCTCTGTCCATCTCACTGTTAACAGACAACAACATTGGAAAAGTATATTCACGAACTGCTTTTATTTTTTTTCTACCTTCTGAAAAATTTTCTTCAATATATTCCAGAGTATGTAAAACAGCATGAGGCGCCTCGGTTAATATTTTTCTCCATTCTGATTTATTTTCATAAATACAGTCTGCAGGATCTTTTTCTTTAGGAATTTTAGCTATCTTTACATCCATTCCTTGTTTTAGAGCCATAGAAGCTGTTTTATAAGCCGAATTAATACCTGCATTATCAGAATCAAAAGCCAAAAGAACATTCTTAGTCAAACGACTTAATTTTTTAATATGACCTTCCGTAACAGATGTTCCTGATAAAGCCACTGTATTAGTTATCCCGACCTGATGTGACATTATAAGATCAAACTGGCCCTCTACCATTATTACATAACCCATTCTTCTTATTGATCGAGAGGCTTTATCTAAACCATACAGAACTTCAGATTTATTAAATATTTCAGTATCCGGACTATTTAAATACTTAGGATTTTTATCGGTTGGGTTTAGAGCTCTACCAGAAAAAGCAATAACATTACCAGAAAGATCAAAAATAGGAAACATTATCCTATCTCTAAAAGTATCGTAAATTTTTTCTTCTCTTTTTTTTACCAATCCGGCATCCATCATATCTATTTCAGAGATACCTTTATTTTTTAGATAATTAAGCAGAGACCTCCATTCAGAAAATGAATATCCTAGCCTCCATTTTTTTTGAGTTTGATCTATAACACCTCTTTTTTTCAAATAGTCCAATGATTCTTTAGAATTTTTAATATTTTCTTCAAAGAACTTAGAAGCCTCTTCGTTTAATTTTAATAACCTATCTTTTTTTTCTTTAAAAACACCGTCTTTTGAAGTTATTTCTACACCGGCTTTTTTAGCCAATACTTGAAGTGCCCCTCTAAAATCTAAACCTTCAAACTCCTGAACAAAAGAAAAAACATCTCCCGAAACTCCACAACCAAAACAGTGGTATGTTCCTCTGTCGGGTGAAACAATAAAAGAAGGAGTCTTTTCATTATGAAATGGACAGTTGGCTTTATAATGAGAACCTGCTTTTTTTAATTCTATATACTCACCGACCACATCGGAAATATCAAGAAGCTCTTTTATTCGCTCTACATCTGAAGACATAAGGTTTAATGTGATTTTGAAGAGTTTTATTCTTCCTGATCTCCACCCCCAACCTCTCTTGCTTCTGTCATTCTTTCTTTTAGTTTTCTAACACTTTCAGCTTTCATACTACCCTCAAAACCGGTTCCGGCAGGTATTAAGCGACCAATAATAACATTCTCTTTCAAACCGGTTAAATTATCCTCCTTGCCTTGAACGGCACCGTCTGTAAGTACTCTTGTGGTATTCTGGAAAGAAGCGGCTGAAAGAAAACTTTTTCTAGTAAGAGCTACTTCTGTTATTCCCATAACTATTGGTTCGCTTTTGATTTCTTCCCCTCCTTCTTTTTTAATTCTCTTTTTCTCTTTATCAACAACAACTTCTTCTACCACTTCTCCAAACATAAAATTAGTATCTCCCGGTTTTTTAATTTTTCTCCTAGAAAACATCTGTTTTACTACAACTTCTAAATGTTTTCTAGAAACAGATTCACCTTGAAGCTCATACAGTTTACTTATCTCATCAATAATGTACATTTGAGTTTTCTCTCTACCGGCATATTTAAAAAGCTCATCAAGATCAGCAGAACCATCAGTCATTATATCACCCTTTTTTACTTCTTGTTTTTCTTTCACATTAACAACCCTTAAAGGACTTGCAATGTGTTCAATTTCACTTTTAGCATTTTTTGAAGATGATCCTTTTTCTTCTATGTCAGGTAATACTGTTATGATCTTTCCTTTTTCTGTTTCTTTTATATTAGTAACTACCCCATTAACATGACTTATCGCAGCCGGATTTTTAGGTTGTCTCTTTTCAAATAACTCTTCAACACGTGGTAAACCTTGAGTTATATCACCTCCAACTGAAGCGGCACCTCCGGCATGGAAAGTACGCATAGTAAGCTGAGTTCCGGGTTCACCAATAGCTTGTGCGGCAACTGTTCCAACAGCCTCTCCTATATCTACTATGCTATTATTACCAAAATCAACTCCATAACATTTAGTACATATACCCTGTTTACTTTTACAAGTAAGTGGAGATCTCACCCAAACTTCTTCAACTCCTGCATCCTCCATAGCTACAGCATCTTCTTTTTCTATATAATGACCTTTTTTAAATAATATATTTCCAGAAGGATCTTTTACAGTATCTGCTAAAAATCTTCCTTTAATTATCTTTACGATAGAGTCACTTATACCTGAAGTTGTTTTTTTACTTACCAGCATACTATCTTTAGTTCCACAATCATCTTCTCTAACTATCACGTCCTGCGCTACATCAAAAAGTCTTCTGGTTAAATATCCGGCTTGAGCTGTCCTCAAAGCGGTATCTGTTTGACCTTTACGAGATCCGTGGGTTGTTATGAAATACTCTATAGGACTTAACCCTTCTTTACTACAAGAAAGTATAGGAAACTCCATTGTATCACCACTTGTTTTTTGAATAAGACCTTTCATCCCCGCCATCTGAGTTATCTGCGAAAGAGACCCTCTGGCACCGGATTGCCACATATCATAAGCAGAATCTTTTTCGGTAAAGGTTTCAGGAATTAATTTTTCTATATCACTTTTAACCTTATGCCATATCTCTATATTTTTTCTTACTCTTTCATTAGATGATATAAGTCCCATCTCGTATTGCTCTACAACTTTATCTGATCTTTCTTTCGCCTCTTCTATAAGATCCCATTTCTTTTCCGGAATTTTAACCTCATCTATCCCCCATGTTATACCTGAATAAGTTGCATATTTGAAACCAAAATTTTTTATCTTATCCATTATAAAAGGTATATTTTCAATTCCGTAAGTTTCTATTAATTCATCAACAATAACTCCCATATATTTTCTATCTACTTGATAGTTAACATAAGGAAAGTCATCAGGTAAAACACTGTTAAAGAAAAGTCTTCCTACCGATGTTTCAAAGAGTTCTTCATTGAACTTTTTATATTTAGCTTTATCAGAAGCTAAAACTTTTATACGAGCACGAAAGCCCACATGACCAAAACTGTAAGCTGTTATTGCTTCATTAGGATTAGAAAAAACCTTACCTTCTCCTTTTTCACCATCTAAAACTTTTGTCATCCAATAACAACCCAAAACTATATCCAATAATTTAGAACTAATTATTGGGTCTCCATTACCGGGTTTTAATATATTTTTATCAGAGGCCATTATATTCCTGGCTTCAAACTGAGCTTCTTCTGACAAAGGAACATGAACAGCCATCATGTCACCATCAAAATCAGCATTAAAAGCCGGACATATTAAAGGATGGACCTGAATGGCATTTCCTTCTATTAAAATAGGTTTGAAAGCTTGAATACCTAATCTGTGAAGTGTGGGAGCTCTATTTAAAAGAACGTATTTACCTTTAATTACCTCTTCTAATATCTCCCAAACCTCAGGAACTCCTTCTTCTATTAACCTACTAGCCCCTCTTATATTGTAAGCAAACTCACGTTTCAAAAGACCGGAAATAACAAAAGGTTTAAAAAGCTCCAAAGCCATATGTTTAGGTAAACCACATTCATCCAAAGCTAATTCAGGACCAATTACAATTACAGACCGTCCGGAATAATCTACTCTTTTTCCCAGTAAGCTTCTCCTCAAGATACCTCTCTTTCCTTTTAAATTATCAGCAAGAGATTTCAAAACCCCTTTCTGTTGAGTGGCAACAGACTGGGTACTTCCTTGTCTCATTGAGTTATCAATAAGAGCATCCACTGCTTCTTGAAGAATTCTCTTTTCATTTCTTAAAATAACCTCAGGTGCCTGTATGTCTTTTAACTTTTTAAGTCTGTTATTTCTATTTATTACTCTTCTGTATAGATCGTTAACATCAGATGTTGCATATCTACCTCCATCTAACGGAACCATAGGTCTTAATGCCGGAGGAATTACGGGAATATGAGTTAAAAACATCCACTCAGGTCTTAAACCTGCAGACATTAAAGAATGGACCAAAGCAATTCTTTTATTTAATTTAAGCTTTTCAGCTGAACCCGTTTTTTCATAATCTTCTAAAAGTTTTTTCTCCAGATCCTTAAGATCTATCTGTTTAAAAATATCATATACAGCTTCAGCGCCTATACCGTATTCAAAAAGAGAACCATAACGCATAGAATATCTATGACACTCAACCTCACTTAAAACCATTTTCTCTTGAACACTTTTTATTTCTTTTTTAGCTGACTCTAATCTTTCTTTTAACTGTTCTTTCTCTTTTTTATCCAGATCTTTAACTTTAGCTTTATACTCAGAATCTACTTCTTTAAGAAGCCTTTCTCTTTCATCTTCATCAACATGTGTAATGATATAACCTGAAAAATACATAACCTTTTCCAGATCAGACATAGGTATTCCAAGTATAAGACTTATTCGTGATGGTATACCTCTTAAAAACCAAATATGCGAAACCGGTGCAGCAAGTTTTATATGACCTATTCTTTCACGACGTACTACAGAACGAGTTATTTCAACTCCACACTTTTCACAAATTATTCCTTTATAACGTATACCTCTATATTTTCCACAGTAACATTCATAATCTTTTTCTGGACCAAATATTTTTTCATCAAAAAGACCATTTTTCTCGCTTCTTTGAGTTCTGTAATTTATTGTTTCCGGTTTGGTCACCTCTCCATGAGACCAAGATTGAATACGCTCCGGAGAAGCAAGCTTCAAAGTTATAGAATCAAAGTCATTTATTGTTGCTTTTTTAATTTTATGAGGACTGGTTTTCATAATAATAAGATAACTTTACTTTTTAATTTTATTCATTCTCTTGTTTTTTTTGTAACTCAACATCAAGTGCTATTCCTCTTAAAGTATTTAGAAGAACATTAAAAGATGCTGGGGTATTCAACTGTTTAATAGGTTCACCTTTCACCATTGCATCAAATGCAGCCGACCTTCCTGTTATGTCATCTGATTTAATGGTAAGCATTTCACGTAGATTATAAGCAGTTCCATATCCCAATAATGCCCAGACTTCCATCTCTCCCAACCTTTGACCTCCGTTCTGAGCTTTTCCACCTAAAGGTTGTTGAGTGATCAAGGAATAAGGTCCTATAAATCTCATATGAATCTTATCTTCAACCATATGGTGGAGTTTTAATATATACATATATCCAACAGCGATATCTTGATCAAAAGCTTCTCCTGTTCTACCATCATAAAGTTTTGCTTTTCCACTTCTATTAAAATCAATTTTTTCTAACTCATCTTTTATTTCTTCAACATCAGCACCGGCAAAAGGAGGTACGATGGCTTGATAATTCAAAGTATTTGCAGCCATACCCAAATGCATTTCCAGTATCTGCCCCAAATTCATACGACTAGGAATTCCCAGAGGAGTTAAAATAACATCAACCGGAGTACCATCTTTCATATATGGCATATCTTCTTCAGGAAGTACTTTTGATATAACACCCTTATTTCCATGTCTTCCTGCAAGTTTATCACCGACAATAACATTTCTTATCTGAGCAACTTCAATATGTATCCTTTTTATTATTCCGGATTCTAATCTGTCTCCATTTTCTCTTGAAAAGATCTTAATTCCTATAACTCTTCCTTTTTTACCTCCTTCTATTCTTTTAGAAGTATCTTTTACATCACGAGCTTTTTCACCAAAAAGAGAACGCAAAAGTCTCTCCTCAGGAGTTAGCTGAGTTTCTCCTTTAGGTGTGATCTTTCCTACAAGAATATCCCCTGTCTCAACTTCAGCTCCAAGGCGAATTATTCCATCTTCATCTAAATTACGAAGCTTAGCCTCTCCAACATTAGGTATATCACAAGTTGTTACTTCAGGACCTAACTTTGTGTCTCTAACATAAACAACAAATTCTTCTATATGTATACTGGTAAATTTACTATTTTTTATAAGTCGTTCAGAAATAATTATTGCATCTTCATAGTTAGCTCCGGACCAAGACATAAAAGCTACTAAAGCATTCTGCCCCAAAGCTATTTGGCCATTATCACTAGAAGATATATCAGCTAAAATGTCACCTTTTTTAACTTTCTGACCTTTAGTTACACTAGGTCTTTGATGAAAACATGTAAAACTATTGGTCTTTGAAAACTGTATTAATGAATATTTCTTTTCTTTTCCTTCTTTAGTCTTTAAAATTATTTTTCTGGCATCAACATAAGTTATTTCACCAGCTTCTTCAGCACAAATAACTCTACCCATATCCTTAACTGCCTGTTCCTCAACTCCGGTAGCTACTATAGGTGCTTCAGGGATAATACAAGGTACAGCTTGTTTCTGCATATTAGAACCCATAAGCGCCCTACTGGCATCATCATGACTTAAAAAAGGCACTAAACAAGTAGCAATAGAAAAGGCTTGTGAAGTTGCTACATCTATGTAATCCACCTCGGAAACAGGAACGACTCTATGTACACCCTTAGTTCTTACGGCCACTTCTTCATCAAGTAATTTTCCTGATTCATCTCTATTAACCGCGGCATGAGCTATTTTATAGTTTTCCTCTTCCAGAGCACTCATATACGTGATCTCTCCTGTAACAACACCTTTTTCAACTTTAGCATAAGGAGACTCTATCATACCAAAATCATTAACCCTTGCATAAAGAGTTAATCTCAAAATAAGACCTATATTAGCACCTTCAGGAGTATGAACGGGACACAACCTTCCGTAATGAGAAGGATAAACATCTCTAACCTCAAAACCGGCCCTGGCTCTATTTAATCCTCCCGGCCCCAAAGCCGACAGAGTACGTAAATGCTCTATTTCGGTTAAAGCATTTTCCTGTTGCATGAATTGAGATAATTGATTGGTAGTAAAGAACTCTTTTATACGAGCCTGTAGAGGTTTGGGAGAAATAAAATTAACAGGTAGTGTCATTTCTGTTTCTATTGTAGACATTCTATTTTGTATATTCCTTTTCATCTGAGCCATACCAACTCTTAGTTTCTGTTGAAATGTTTCATCAAAATATCTAACTCTTCTTGAACCTAAATGATCTATATCATCTTCTTTAGCATTAGGGTCACTATTTAGATCAGCTATATTATTCATAATAATAACCATATCTTCTACGGTTATTTCCTTTTTCTCCAGATCTTTTTTATTTAAAGGTAAATTAAACCTTTTATTAAAAGAGAAACGTCCCACTTTAGAAAAATCATAACGATCAGAAGAAAAAATTGAACGAACAAAAGCTAAAGCATTCTCAGGTGTAGCTACATCACCATCCCTTAAACGCTTATACAATTCAGCTGCAGCTTGATTAACATCTTTAGCTGTATCTTTCTCAAGAGTCTTTTCAATACAGTCAAGAGCTTTTTCATTTTCAGAAAAAAGATCTTTTATCTTTTTATCAGTTTCAGCCCCCAAAACTCTTAATAAAGAAGTTAAAGGTATTTTTTTCTTACGATCAATTCTAACATAAGCAACATTGTCAGGTTCGGTTTCTATCTCGATCCAGGACCCTCTTAAGGGCACAACTTTGGCTCCAAAATATCTATCACCTTTTATTAATGAAGAAGTAAAGAAAACCCCAAACGAACGAGCCAACTGAGGTACGATCACTCTCTCAATTCCACTTATAATAAAAGTAACATTACTGGTCATCATCGGGATCTCGGACATAAATATCTCCTGCTCTTTTTCAGTCCCTAAAATTTTATTCTTTAATTTTACCTTTACTTTAAGCGGAGCTTCATAAGAAAGTTTATGTTCCTTAGCCTCCCATTCAGTTACTGCCGGCTCTCCAACTTCTATATCCCCAAACTCAATTTCAAACTTTTTTTCTGTAAAATCTTTTATGGGAGAAAATTCTTGTAAAACTTCTTTAATACCTTCATTTATAAGTTTTTGAAAAGATTTTTTCTGTTCCTCAACTAAATTAGGTACGGGTATTAGAGGTTTTCTATAGGCTTTAAAATATTTCTTGGGATATTGACCAATACTAATAGGATTAGATTTTGAATTCATAAATATTTAAAAATTAACTTTACAATTAAAAAAAGAGTAAAAGAATTACTCCGAGTTTAAATATACTCGGTAATAAACTTTTAATTATTC
>CAZLGQ010000007.1:0-19296 GCA_964559575.1 uncultured Candidatus Saccharibacteria bacterium
TATAAATCTTTCTTTAAATGATAAAAATTGATATTTTTCAGAAATTTAATTTTTAATATGATTTTTATTTATCCATTTTAATTTTTCTTCATCAAAAACAGCACCACCTTTTTGAATCTTTTCTAAAGAAAAAGATTCAATTAAGTCTTCTTTTTTAAATATTTCTTGGTCTGTTCCCGGGTTCCATCCTAATAAAGTTAGATAGTTAAGTACAGCTTCCGGTAAAAAACCTTTTTCTTTAAGTTTTATTATTGAGGTAGCACCACTACCATATCTTTTTGATAATTTTGATCTATCAGAAGATAGTATCAGAGGTATATGAGCATATTTAGGTCTATCAAAACCTAAAGCTTCAATAATAAGGATCTGTCTGGGGGTATTTGATATATGATCTTCAGCTCTAATTATGTTTGTTATACCCATTTTACTGTCATCAACCGTAACAGTAAAATGATATAAAGGTTCTGTTTCACTTTTTGCTATTACGAAATCTCCAAGATCTGAAGTATCAAATTTTACTTTACCTCTTATAGAGTCTTCAAATTCTATAATTTTATTTGGGTTTTTAAATCTTATAACTTCTGATCTATCACCTTTTTCTTCTTTTGATACATAAGCACTGTTATTTTCAAGTAATTCAATGAGTTCTTCTTTATATATATCAGTTCTGTCTGACTGTTTATAGGAAGAATCCCAATCTAAAGAGAGCCATGACATGCTTTCCTCTATCTCGGTTTCAAATTCCGGTTTAGATCTTTCTTTATCAGTATCTTCTATTCTTAAAATGAATTTACCTTTATATTTTTTTGCATAGAGGTAATTAAATATAGCAGTTCTTGCAGAACCTATATGGAAATGACCGGTTGGAGATGGTGCGAATCTGGTTACAATTGCTTCATTCATTTTAACTTTCGTGTTCAATTCCTATGTCTGATAAAGATTTGGCTATAAAGTATGCAGAATTGGGTTTATTGAATTTTTTAGCGGCTTGTTCCATTGATTTTTTTAACTCCGGATCTTCCAGAATATTATCCAATTCCATTTCAAGAAGAGATATGGAAAGATTGGGCTCTTCTATTACTCTACAAGCTCCCGCTCTGGCGTAAGAAAATGCGTTTTGGTGTTGATGATTTCCATGAGCATATTTATAAGGGATTAAAATACTGGGTTTTCCCCAAGTAGCTATTTCAAAAATAGCTGAACCGGCTCTTGATACAATTATATCAGAAACATAAGCAGCTCTTTTCATGCCTTCCTTGTTTAAAAAGTCAAAAGGCATATATCTATTAGAATACTCCGATTTTTCAAGGATCTTTTTGGAGGCTAGTTTAACTGCATTAAACTGTGAAGATCCCGTTTGGTGAATGATGTAATATTTTTTAATTAATTTATTTAAACCTTCTATAATAACTGAGTTTATGCTTTCTGCTCCTTGTGACCCTCCAAGTATTAAAACAACCGGAGTTTTTTCTTCATTAATATGTAAAAATTCTTTGGCACCGTGAGCATTTTCTATATTTACAAGATCTTCTATTATAGGTCTTCCTGAAACAACTACTTTTTCAGGTGGAAAATAAGAAGAAGTTTCAGGAAAGGAAACCATTATTTTTTCAGCAAATTTAGCTGCCCATTTATTAACTCTACCCGGAATAGTGTCGGATTCATGAATTATTACAGGGATACGTAAAAGCCTAGCTGCTAAAATAATAGGAAAGCTATCGTATCCCCCTTTACCAAAAATTACATCGGGATATCTATATATAAGAAAAATTAATGATTGAAAAAAACCAATTAATGTTTTAAAAATATCAAAAAAAGTATGTATTGAGGGATATGTTCTTAGTTTCCCACTTTTTATATTTTGATGTTTTATATTAAGTCTGTCTAACTCTTCTTTGTTGTAAGGGTCTGAGGATGCAAAAAATATTTCCATCTCAATTATCCCCTCCTCTTTTTGTATTTTTCTTAACTGTTCAGCCACAGCTATGTTTGGATAAAAATGACCGCCTGTACCTGAGCCTGTTAGTATTATTTTCATGATTTACTTTAATTTTGTATAACGAGATATATTTAATATAATTCCGGAACCTGCCAAAGAAATTATTAAAGCGGTTCCTCCTAAACTTATAAAAGGTAGAGGTGTTCCGGACAAAGGAAATATCCGAATCATACCTGCTATATTTATAAATGCTTGAACAGTTATCATTGTAACAATTCCTATAACAAGAAGTCTAGCAAAGTTATCCTGAGATTTTAAGGCAATAGTTATGCCTCTCCATGCCAGTAAGGTAAATAAGGTAAGAATAAAAATCGCACCAATAAAACCCAACTCCTCCGCAGCAACCGCAAATATTGAATCAGTAGCAGCCTCAGGTAACAGTACAAATTTTTGAATACTTTGTCCAAAACCTTTTCCAAATATTTCTCCAGAACCTACAGCTATTAAAGATTGATCTATTTGGTATCCGCTTCCTTGAGTGTCACTAACAGCTCTTTCTAAAAAAGTAGCAATTCGCTGATATATATAAGGTCTTTGTTTGATTAATATTAATATTCCTGTTACCCCCATACCTAAAAGTATTAATATGTCTCTCCATCTAGCCCCTGAAATATAAAATAAGATAGATCCCACAGTGATAATTATAACCAAGTTACTGGTGTCTCTTTGTAGAAATAGTATTATTGAAATAAAAGAAAAAATGATGACCAAAGGTAATATCCCAAATGTAAATTTTTGTATTTTAGGCAGGATACCCGATAGCCAAGCTGAACAGTATATAATAAATGCTAATTTTAATAATTCTGCCGGTTGTATGGACATAAATCCAATATTTAGCCATCTGGTAGCTCCTCCACTTGTTATACCTAATCCCGGAATAAATACAAGAAGAGTTATTAATATTGATCCAATAAAAATAAAAAGAGAATATTTTCTCCAGAAACGATAGTGGATATTTGAAAAAAGAAACATAAGAATAATTCCTAAGATTAAAGCGGTTGCTTGGTTAATAATGATAGAGTGTATATTAATGTTACCTCTGGCCATTAACCCCATAGTTGCAGATAAAAAGATCAAAAAACCACTGAAAGTTAATATCAGTACAGTGGTTAAAAACCAAACATCTACTTTCTTATTATTTTGAATTTTCATTTTTTATAAACCCATAACTCCCAAAATGACACCTATCATTGCAAAAACTATACTTATTATCCAAAATCTCATGACCACTTTATAAGAAGGCCAACCGATAGCTTCAAAGTGATGGTGTATAGGTGCAACCTTTAAGATCTTTTTGTTTCTGATCTTTTTGGAAAGTATTTGTATTATGACGGAAGAAGAAGTTATAACCAGAGGAAAGGCAATGATCGGTAAAACTATTACACCATAGCCACCTCCTAAACTGTCAGTCATAAAGGCAACTATAGCAACAACTACCGTTAGAGCCATTGTTCCGGTTTCTGACATATAAAATCTAGCCGGAGGAATGTTAAACCATAAAAATGCTAATATTGAACCTGTCATTAATGCACAAAAGGCGGCTAAGTTTATTTGATTTAAGTAAAAGGCAATTATGCTATAGCTGGCAAATATGTTTGCAAAAATTCCACCTGCTAATCCATCTAATCCATCAATAACCCCACTGGAATAAACGGCTATCATTACTAAAGCAAAAAGTGGTATTATAAACCACCCGATCTCTATATTTTCCATTATTTTCGTTGGCATTCCAAGTGTGGTTACTTCCAACTGTTGGTAAAACCACCATCCGCAGGATACTCCAAGAATAGTTATTGCAGTTATTCTCTTATTGAATGATAAACCACCTGTAAAATACTTCCCTCCTCCGGTTACTTCTAAAATGTCGTCTATAAGACCTATTAGAGCACCAAAAATAAGTGCGGTTAAAGGTATCCATGTTTGATCTCTACTTAAAAAATCAATTTTTGTTATGTATTCATTTTCCGGAAACATTACAGCTAATAACCATAGTGTAATTATAATTAAAGTAGAACTAAACCATATCATTATCCCACCCATTCTAGGTGTTCCGGTTTCCTTTTTTTTATGAAGGCCATTAAATACTGTAGCTTCATTTCCATCTAGTCCTTTTTTTCCGGGTTTTTTCTTCCAAGCTTTATAATGGTATAGATAGTGAGTTAGTATAGGAGTAATTAATATACCAATACTGAAAGCTAAGACTGCCGGTAGTATTATTTTTATAAAATCAATTATCATAGTTACTTAAATGATTGTGAGTTGCTTTTATTAATTTTTCAGTATCTTCAAATCTACTATTAAAACCGGAATTCATTACTATTATAATAATAGGATAATTTAAATCAACATTTACTACAACCATTAGATTTCCACCTGCTAGATCTGTATAACCGGTTTTAGAGGCAATTAAACCATTCATATTATAGATGAATGAATTAGTGTTAGTGAAATTATGGAGGTTATTATTTAGGGAAGTTTTCCGTATCTCTTTATGTCTTGTAGGTAGGAGTATTTCAGGATGTTTTTTTAGTGTATATGAAACCAATTTAACCATATCGTTAGCTGATCCATAAGCACCGGCTGATCTTTCATTTATATCAAGACCGGTAGGATTTTGAAAAGAAGTTTTTGATAAATTTAATTCTCTGGCTTTTTGATTCATTTTTGAAACAAAGAATTCAGTTTCATTTTCTTTTTTTTCTCTTGTTTGAGGTCCAATATTGGAAGCTATTGCGTAAGCAGCATCATTAGCGGATGTTAACATGGTTATATCTATTAGATCCTTTAAATACCAAATTTCATTGGCAAAAAGACCACTATCTCCGTACTGTTGCAAAAAAGAAGGTTTCATTAAGACTGTAAGATAAGGATCTGCTTCTTCTGTAGCCACTAAGGAGGTCATTATTTTAGTCAGTGAAGCTAGAGGTAGAGATGTGTTGTTATTTTTTTTAAACAAAGCTTTGTCTTTTTTAAGATCCCAAACTATTGCTGATTTTGCTTTTATTTCCACTGTTTTAAAATCATATACTTTTTCTTCTGTTGTTTTTTCTTCTTCTATTATTTTATTTTCTTTTTCGTTATTTTTAATTTCTATGTTTTCTTGAGTTTGAAATATAAAAAAAATAAAAATAGAAAATGCTAAAAAAGAAATAAGTATTAAAAAGATTCTTATTATTAATTTTATATTTTCAATTTTTTTACCAAAAATATTCTGCATTGATCTTGTTTAATTTTCAATTTCTAATTCTCCTAAGAATTTTTCTCTTACCGTTGAATAATCCGGTAATTCTTCAATTTCCGTTAAACCCAGAAAGGCTAAAAGTTCTACAGAGGGGGTATAAAAAAAACTTTGATTTGTTTTGGTCTTTTCTCTTTCTATGAGACCTCTTAAAAGTAAGTTCCTTAATGTAGAAGAAGAGTTTACTCCCCTTATGTAGTCTATGTGTCTTCGACTAACAGGTGTGCAATAAAGAATGATCGTTAAAACCTCCATTCCGGCTTTACCTATTTCCAAACCAAGGTCTTCTGTATTTATAGATTTAAGTATGTCAGAACATTCCGGAGCTGTAGATAGAAGAATAGAATCTTCTTTACACATTAACCTAATTCCTCTGTCTTTAAGGTTTTCTTTTAGTATATTAATTGAATTTTCGATCTCTTCCCTATTAACTTTTAGTATTTTTGCCAATTCTTCTATTTTTACGGCTTCACCTCTCATAAAAAGTATTGATTCTATGTATTTTGCATTGTCCATATATTTATGTATAGTTAGGGGTTTTTATATTACAGTTTTCTATATATATGTCACTATCTTCTTCTCTTTGCTCGGCGGTTACCATTCCTTGTTTTACAAGTTCTAAAAGTGCGATAAAGCTTACTACCACCATATACTTTTCTTTTTTATTAATCACTCCTCCTCTTTTATTTATTCCGGAAAATTTTTTAAAACTCATTTTTATCTCACTATCAACTCTTCTTATTAAGGAATTTATAACTGTCTCTAGTTTTACAACATCATTTACTTTTACTTTAGGTATTATTGCATCGTTAGGTAGATTTTTTATTAATTCATAAGCAGTTGATTTTAAGTTATTTTGGGTTATAGATTCATCTGGAGTAAAGGATGTTTCTATTGGAATACTTTCTCCACAACCCCAAAAAAGTTTTTCTTTTAACCAAACAGAACTTAATCTTTCTGATTCTTTTTTGACAGCTTTATATATTCTAAGTCTTCTATTTAGATCTTCAATGCTTTCTTCCTCTTCTTCAGTAAGATTTATTGAAGGTAAGAGAGATCTTGATTTTATTAATATTAATGTAGAAGCGATCATTATAAAATGAGCGCTTTCTTGCATGGGAAAATTTATATTTTCTTGGATATATTTTATAAAATCATCCGTAACTTGTGCCAAAGATATATCATTTATAAATAGTTTTCTTTTTTCAATAAGATCAAGTAAAACTTCAAAAGGTCCATTGAAAATATCTGTTTTTACATTATAAATTTTAACACCACCAAGAGTTTCTTGTGTTTCATTCATTATTTAAATATAGCGTGTAAAAACCCCTTTTTCAAATTTTTTGTTATTTTTTTATACTTGTGGATAATTATCTTTGCGTTTTTTGTGTGAGGTGTATAATTCAAATTAGGAACCTTTAAAAAGTTACCAGCCCAAAAGGCTAATAGTTCTTTAAATCCGATAAAATTATTTAGAAAAGAAGTTAATACCTATGGGGGAAAGCTCGGTAAACCGAGGATCCAATATATCTTTAGGCGCGCAAAAGATGAAAGTTAGTACTCAAAGGGAAAGCTAATTGGAAACAAGGTTGCCATTTCTAAATAATAAAATACACTCAAGGGTGTATAATTGGAATTTAAAGAACCGATTTTTTAGGGTTCTGAAAAACAAAAACTCGCCAAAAGCGAGTTTTTGTCTTATTTTTTAAAAAGAAATTTATATATAAAATGTTCTTTTTTTATTTTATAGCCCTTCTTTTTTGAGTTCTTCTATTGCTTTTCTGGCATTCCTTGAAAGCTTTTTTGGCATTGTTATTTTTATTCTAACAAGTAAATCTCCTCGTTTTGAATTTTGTAATGGTACACCTTTGCCTCTAACCCTTAATATTTCATTAAAGCTTATACCTGCAGGTATTTTAAGGTTAATTTTTCCTTCAAGTGTATCAATGGTATATGTAGCTCCCAGTATTGCATCAGTAAGTTTAATATCAAGGTCCATTCTTATATCATTGCCATCTCTTTGGAATGTTGGATCTTTTTTAACATGCACTTTTGCATATAGATCTCCCGATGAACCTCCGGGTACAGCTTCTCCCATACCCGATAAACGGATCATTTCTCCGTCTTCTACCCCGGATGGAATATTAATATTAATCTCTTCTTCTTTTTTATAAACTCCCGTACCTTGACATTGATTACATTTTTTTTGAGGAACTTGACCTCTTCCAAAACATACTCCACAAGTTTTTTCAGTTGTTATTGTGCCGAGTAATGATCTTCTAGCTTCTCTAATTCTACCTTTACCATTACATGTCGGACAGGTATTCATTTTACTACCCTTCTCTGCTCCCATTCCGTCACATTTGTCACACTTTGAATTTTTTTGAAGTAATATAGAACGACTGGTACCGAAAATGGATTCAACAAAAGTTAATTCAACATCAATGGCTATATCTCTACCTCTGGAGGCTTGATTTTTTCTTGTTCCTCCACCAAAAAATTCTCCAAATATGTCACCTAAGTCAAAATCTTGAAAATCTTGAGCGTCTTGAAAACCAGAGAAATCAAAACCTCCAAACCCCGAAGACCCCTGTTGATTAGGATCTCCTCCTGAAAATACACGCCCGTAAGTATCATATTCTGACCTTTTCTTATCATTAGACAGAACTTGGTATGCTTCATTGGCTTCTTTAAATTTTTGTTCGTCACCGGTTTTTTTATCAGGGTGATATTTATGAGCTAATTTTCTAAATGCTTTTTTGATTTCTTCTTTACTGGCGTTTTTTTCAACTCCCAAGATTTGATAGTAGTCTTTCATAGTTTTAATAGTTTTTACTACTTTAATTTTTTATGTTTGATAGGCTGAAATTATTTTTTATTTTCTTCATTTTGATCGTCTCCCTTACTTTCTTCGTAATCAGCATCATGGACATTTTGATCATCTTTAGATTCTTCTTTGTTTTGTGAAGAATTTTCTGTTGTTTTTTGCTCATTATTATTTTCTTGAGCATTAGCTGTGTGTTGACCTATCTTTTGAATTTCTTCACTTAAAGCTTGGGTTGCTGTCTGTATTTCTTCTATGTTTTCTGAATTTTTCTTTTTCTTAAGATCATCTATTTTAGTTTGGATTCCTGTTTTTAGTTCTTCAGGTATCTTTCCTTCACTGTCTTTTAGAGCTTTTTCAGCTTGGTAAGTTAACTGTTCTGCCAAATTTCTTGCTTCTACAAGTTCCTTTTTCTTCTCATCTTCTTTTTTATGTTCTTCAGCTTCATTTTTCATTTTTTCTATTTCTTCGTCACTTAAACCGGTATTAGCTTCAATTCTAATAGACTGTTCTTTTCCGGTTTTTTTATCTTTAGCTGTGACATTTAGAATTCCGTCTTTATTGACATCAAATGTTACTTCTATTTGAGGGATTCCTCTTGGTGCCGGTTCTATACCATCTAATATGAATTTACCTAAGCTTTTATTGTCATTTGCCATAGATCTTTCACCTTGGATCACATTTATTTCTACAGATGTTTGATTATCAGCAGCTGTAGAGAAGGTTTGTGACTGTGAAGCCGGTATAGCCGTATTTCTTTCTATTAATTTGGTAGCGACTCCTCCCATGGTTTCTATACCAAGCGATAGAGGTATTACATCCAATAGAAGTACATCTTTAACATCTCCAGCTAAAACTCCTGCTTGAATAGCTGCTCCCAGAGCAACAACTTCATCTGGATTAATGCTTTTATTTGCTTCTTTTCCAAAATATTCTTTTACTTTTTCTTGAATTTTAGGCATTCTGGTCTGTCCTCCAACGAGTATTATTTCGTCAATTTCATCTTTAGAAAAAGGTGAAGCTTTAATGGCTCTTTCGGTTATTTCCATTGAACGATCTATATATTCTTGGGCTAAGTTTTCCAAGGTGGCTCTAGTAAGATTTACTAAAAGATGTTTAGGCCCTTCGTTATCAGAGGTTATAAAAGGAATATTAACCTCTGTTTCATTAGTTGTTGAAAGTTCGTGTTTTGCTTTTTCAGCAGCTTCATCTAATCTCTGTAAAGCCAGAGGATCATTGCGAACATCTACTCCGGATTCTTTTTTGTATTCATCAGCTATCCAGTTTATTATCTTTTGATCAATATCTTTTCCTCCCATGTGACTGTCTCCATCAGTAGATTTAACCTCAACTGTAGATTCATCTTCTTCGTCTCCTACTTCCAAGACAGAGATATCAAAAGTACCTCCACCAAAATCATAAACTACCACTTTTTCATTTTTCTTTTTATTGAAACCATAAGCCAAGGCGGCTGCTGTTGGTTCATTAATGATACGTTTAACTTCAAGGCCTGCTATTTTACCTGCAGCCTGAGTTGCTTTACGTTGATCGTCATTAAAGTAAGCCGGTACGGTTATAACAGCTTCATTTACATCTTCTTTAAGTTTACTTTCAGCATCGGCTTTTAGTTTTTGAAGTACCATGCTTGAAATTTCTTCGGTTCTGTGCCATTTTTCTCCCATTTTTAATTCAACACCCCCTTTTTCTGATTTTCTTATATTATAAGATACATTTTTTTTATCACGTTGAACTACTTCATCTTCAAATTCATGTCCTATTAAACGTTTCATTCCGTAAATTGTATTTTCAGGATTAGTTACGGCCTGTCTTTTAGCCAAAAGGCCTACTAAACGTTCTCCTTTTTTTGATAAAGCTACTATTGAAGGAGTGGTTCTGTTACCTTCGGCGTTTTCTATTATTTTAGGTTCACCTCCTTCCATTACTGCTACTGCAGAATTTGTTGTTCCTAAATCTATTACAATTATTTTTGACATAATATTTTTTCTTACTTTTAATTTAATAATTAACTTTTAATTTATTTTTCATTATTTTCTGTTTTTTCTTCTTCGGGATAGTGTCCTACTTTAACTTTTGCAGTTCTTATAAGTTCATCACGATGAGTATAACCTTCTTGTATAACTTCTGTAATAATATTATCTTTATTTATATCGTCAATATCTACAATCCCGATTGCTTCATGAAAATTTGGGTCAAACATTTCTCCTTTGGGAGAAAATGAATAAATTTCGTAATCACTAAAAATTTTTTTAAACTGAGAGTATATGTTTTCCATGCCTTTTCTCCAACCTTCCGGTAATTCTTTCCATGTATCTTGATCTGTAATAGCCATGGAAAAACTATCCATTACAGGAAGAAGTTTTTCTGCAAATTTTTTCTCTGAAGAAAAACGTGAGTTTTCTGCTTCTTTTTCATATTTTTTACGCAGGTTTACCATGTCACTCTTAGCTCTCAACCATCCGTCTAAATACTCAGTTTTTTCTTTTTCACATTTTTTTAATTTATTTTTTAGTTTTTTTATATGATCCGATGACTTTTCAGAAAAATTATCTTCTTCAATTTCTTCATTTACTACATCACTTTCAGCTTCTTCTTTTTGGTTTGGATTATTTTTAGGATCTTTTTTATTCATTGACATATGTTTTAATTTTTAATTATTTTCTGTGTATATTTAAAACACTCCAGTTTACAATAGGTGTCAAAATACTAAATTATTTTTAGATATACAAAATTTTTATAAATTTATATTTATCTTTTAGACCACTGAGGTGATTTTCTGGCTTTTTTCAAACCAAATTTCTTTCTTTCTTTTGTTCTAGGGTCTCTCTTAAGAAAACCGGCTTTTTTGAGTTTGTTTCTTAGATCAGGTTCTATTTCTATTAAAGCTCTTGATATACCATGACGAAGAGCTTCGGCTTGGCTAGATACACCACCTCCTTTGATTTGGGCTGAGATAAAGAATTTTTTATCTATACCACTTTCGGATAAAGTTTCTTTTACGGTTTCCTGTAATTCTTCTTGTGGAAAGTACTCTTCAAGATCTCTGTTGTTTATAGAAAAAGATGTTTTTTTATCTTCAAAAAGACGTACTCTTGCGGTAGATGTTTTTCGTCTACCTAATGCTTCTATGTATTTTTGTTTTTTATTTTCTGTTGTCATATTTTTATTCAGATATATTCAAACGTTTCATTAAAAGAGGCCTCAATTTATTATTTGGTATCATTCCATAAACTGCTCTTTTGATGACTTCTTTATATCCAAGTCTTTTGGATAATTTATCTAAACTTTCTTCTTTCTTTCCACCGGGATAACCGGAGTATCTTACATATGTTTTTTGTCTGGTTTTATTTCTCGTAGTTATTTTAATTGATGAAGCGTTTATTATGTTAACTTTTTTACCGGTTATTTTATTTTTTTCGAAACTAGAAGAGTTTTTACCTCTCAATATTTCTGCAGCTTCGGTAGCAATGCGTCCTAAAGATTTATTAGATGCGTCTATAACTACCTCTTCGTTAGTATCTGTTATTTTTGTTTCATTTGTGTTCATAGTCTCAATATTTTAATTTCAGTAGCTTAAAAAGTCAATTTTATTCAACAAATTCAATATAAGCCATAGGACTAGCATCTCCTTTTCTTGGTGTAAGTTTTGTTATTCTTGTATAACCTCCGGGTCTTTCTTTGAATCTGGGTGCTAATTCAGAAAATACTTTCAAGGAAGCATCTTTACCTACTAAAGCAGATAAACGCCTTCGGTCTGATAAAGTACCGTTTTTTCCGTAAGTTATTAATCTTTCAACAAAAGGCCTTAATGTTTTAGCTTTTACTTGGGTTGTCTTTATTTTTTTTTCTTTTATTAACGCCCTAGCTAAAGACTTCATAAGAGCCTTACGTTGTGATGATGGTCTATTAAATGAAATTGTTTTTTTGTGATGTTTCATATATTTCTAGTGATCTTTATTTATCTTTCAAAGAAAGACCTTCTTTTTCCAAAAGTTCCTTTATTTCTTGAACTCCTTTTTCACCTAGTCCATCAAGAGATTTCAAATCTTCTTCAGACTTTCTTATAAGTCCACTAACGGTTCTTATGTTAGCAGTAGAAATTGCTTTTGAAGTTCTTGATGACAGATCCAAATCCTTAATAGGAGTTTTTAAAAGGTCTTTATCTTCTTTGGAATTTTTGTCATCTTCCTTTGTATTTTCATCTTCATTTTCTTCTTTTACGTCGTACAGTTCAGTTTCGTCTACTTTTTCTTGGAAACCCACAACGGCTTTAAGTTGTTCTATCATTATATAAATAGATTCTTCAAGAGCTTCTCTTGGAGAGATGGTTTTATCGGTTTCAATAGATATTATTAGTTTATTAAAATCAGTTCTGTCCCCGACACGCATATTTTCTACTTCATAAGTTACTTTTCTTATTGGAGTAAAAACAGCATCAAGAGCAATAGTGCCTATTGGTGTTTTTTCTTTTTTCATTTCTTCTTTAGTAACAAAACCTAAACCTCGCTCCACTGTTATTTCCATATTTATAGAAGATTTTTTATCTGTAAGAGTAGCAATGTGTAGTTCGGGGTTAACTATTTCTACAGCGCTATTTGATTTACTTAAGTCAGCTGCTGTTAGCTCACCTTCTCCTTCTTTTGAAATTGAAAGACTTTGAGGTTCTTCGGTGTGTAAGATCATTCTCATTTTTTTAATGTTCAGTAGTATGTTTATCACATCCTCTTTTATTCCTTCTACTGTAGAAAATTCATGACTTACACCATCTATTTTTACTCCGGTAACGGCAACACCTGGGAGCGAAGATAGTATTATTCGTCTAAGTGAATTACCTAAAGTATGCCCATAGCCGGGATATAGTCCGTCTATTTCATAAATACCTTTGTTTTCACTTTCTTCCACTATTTTTGGTTTAGAAGGTGTTAATACTGTTGGTTGCGTTTTTTTCATATGTAAAATTTAATAATATTTCTAATGATTAACGACTATAAAATTCTAAGACCAGATCAATATCAAACAAAAGATCAATTTCTTCTTTTTTTGGTAAACCCTTGAAAGTTATAATTTTATTTTTTGAATCAATCTTTAACCAAGAAAGATCAGAGTTATTCATATTTTCCACATCTTCATTTTTGAAGATGTTTTTCTCCATACTTTTTGGTTTTATTTTTATAACATCTTCATTTTTAACTTTATATGAAGGAACTGTTACTTTTCTATCATTTACTAGAACATGACCATGGGATACTAGTTGTCTACAAAAAAAACGAGTTGGACCAAATCCTGCTCGAGTTAAGACACTATCTAATCTACTTTCCAGAGCTTCAACGATCATATCTGAACTATTTTTACCTGCCTTATTATGCATTGCTTCACGTACTATTCTTCCAAAAACTTTCTCTGAAAGACCGTAAGAATAACGTCCTTTTTGTTTTTCTCTCAGACGTATACCATAATCTGTTATTTGCTTTGGTCTTTTTCCACCTTTTCTTGATTTTTTAGATTCGGACAGAGCAAACTTTTGTGTTTGAGTTTTCTCAAACACCGGTGCTCCTAATTTACGTGCTATTTTATATTTCGGTCCTATCTTCATAAAATGTTAATTTGAATGTATTTTTTAATATTATTAAATTATGCTCTTCTAGGTTTTGGTGGTCTGGGTCCATTGTGAGGCACCGGAGTTACATCTTCTATTTCTGAAATATTTAAACCTTTCGAAGTAAAGCCTCTTATAGATGACTCTCGTCCAGCTCCAACACCTTTGACTGAAACTTTTATATCTCTTGCTCCCATAGCATAAACCTGTTCTCCTATAACCTCTCCAACTTTAGCTGCAGCAAAAGGGGTACCTTTCTTAGTCCCCTTAAAACCTAAGGAGCCCGACGAAGACCATGTTAAGATGTTTCCTTTAGAATCAGCAAAAGCTATTTTAGTGTTATTATATGTTGAATGGATATATAAAATACCACTAGTAACTTTTTTCTTAATAGCTTTACTTGATCCTTTTTGTTTACCTTCGTTTGAACCTCCGGCTTTTTTTACTATTCTCTTTTTTCCCATCTTTGTTTTATCTTTGAAAAATCAATTATTTAATCTGTATTTTATAACACAATATTTAATATAAGTAAATAAATCTATTTCTTTTCAACTTTTCTTCTTCCTGTTCCCATAGTTTTTCTCAAGTTTCCTCTTTTGGTCCTTGAGTTTGTTTTGGTTCTTTGACCTCTGCAAGGAAGTTTTCTTGAATGACGCATACCTTTGTATGTAGTTATATCTTTCAAGCGTTTTATATTAGAAGAAACTTCTCTTCTTAGATCCCCTTCTATTATTATATTGTCTTCAATATGTTTTCTGAGAAGTTGTTCTTCTTCATCTGTTAGATCTTTAACTTTTTTATTTCTATCTATAGAAAGCTCCTTTAGTATTTTAATAGAAAGTGAACGACCTAAACCGTAAACTTCTGTTAAAGCTATTTCTAAGTACTTTTCACTTGGGATTGTTATACCTGATATACGCATATTATTTAATTTCGTACATTACTTTACACTTTATACTATTATAATGCAAGTGTTAAAACAACCTTAATAAAGGCTTTTTGATTTAAATTATTTTAACCTTGACGTTGTTTATGACGTGGGTTTGTTTTACATATAACAAAAACGCGCCCTTTTCTTCTAACAACTTTACATTTCGGACATATTTTTTTAATTGAAGATCTAACTTTCATTTTTTTATTTTATTACAATCTACGAATTATCCTTCCTTTTCCGCTATATGGATCAACTTCTACAACCACTCTGTCTCCCAATAAAACTTTTATTCTGAATTTTCTCATTTTTCCGGCTAAATAAGCCTGCATTTCTGATCCATCTTCATCAACTTCTATTTTAAAACGAGCCTCTGGGTATGCTTCTACAACTGTTCCTGTAACTTGTTTTATATCTTTATCTTTTTTTGTCATTTCTTATAAGACAATTAAATTTTATTATTGCCTGAGTTTTTAGATGTTAGCAAAAATTATATATAAGTCAACAGTTTAAAATTTAACGAACCAGTTCAACTTCTATTCTGTTTGGATCAGATGGTAATGATAGAGTCCAAGACGGTGACAGTACTATCTTAGGTGAGTACTCATTTTGTTTTCTTTCAATTGGATATTTTTTAAGTATTTCTTGTATTTTTTCTGAATTATTTCTGGATACGCCAGCTAAATCTGAGGTTAGAGATTCCTTATCTATTTTGTGGAAAATATGAATATTTCCTGATAAATTAAAAGAAAATTCATTTTTATCTTCTGATATTTCATCTAGAGGTTTAAGGATCATGTTATTCCAGTTTTTGATTTCAACCTCAGAGTTTTCTTCAGTAAAATATCTAAATAGATATTCGGCGAGATCTTCTTTTTTGAAAACCACACCGTTTAAGTGAGCATTTAAAATAAGTTCGATTTCGTCTTGGTTTTCTTCGTTGGTTTCAAAAGATTTTTTAATTGAGTAGGCATCATCTAAAAGTATGAAACCTTCCGGAATGTCCATATCAACTTTTGATAGAAGTTTATCCTCTAAATTTTTACTCATCTCATTTTTAGCTTTTTCTAGATCCTCATCATCTATTATTTTTCTAGTCCCACTAAAACCTCCTTCTATAGAAGATTCTGATTTGGCATAAAAATTATCATATCTAGGTGAACCCTCAAATCCCGGAATAGTAAATTCAGTTTCAGATCCGGAGATATTGTACTCTTCCCCAGGTTCATCGGCAAAAACTCTAACCTGTATTTTTCCGGGTTCTGAACCATCCATTCCGGGTACGGTTATTGTTTCTCTTATTCTATAGATATAACCTTCGGGACTTTCAAAACGTGTATTTTCAACAAGAATCTGTTCTGAAGAGTTAAATTCATTGTATATATTTATTATTCCACTTGCTTTTTCTTCTACTTCTTCCTCTCCGGTTGTATCTATATATGTTTTTCTGGGTTCGTTTAGATAAACATTTATTATTTCAAATCCAAGATCTTCTGATGATGGTGATTTATAAGCTGTTATTGAAGTATCTATTTCATTTTTTAATTCTTGAGGTTTTATTACTATTTTAGCCACGGCAAATTGTGAGGATATACCATAACCTAAAACTAAAAGGACCAAAACAGCTATTACGGAACCGGATAACCACCAGATCATCCTCCCTCTTTTTTTACCGGGATCTTTAATTTTTGGCCCGGAAGAAACTTTTTTAAAATTTTTATTATTTTCTTTTTTATCTGATGAAGTAATTTTAAAGTCTCTAATTTTTTCATCAGATGAATTATCTTCTTTATTGTCTTCTTCTTTTCCGGGAGGGGTTATGTTCCTTATTGATCTTTTGTTATTTGGTGGAAATATATCTCTCATATTTAATTTAATTAAAATATTTTTAAATTTTATTTAGATGTATGCTTAAATTGTATTATAAATTATATTTGCATTTTTAAAAAGTACGCTTAGTTTTCCATAATTCTATTAACGAAATAAGTGTTGGTTATGATCTCTGTTTTTTTATCTGTCATTAAACCTGTTTTGGTGTCATATATCTGTTTTAATGTCAGTATTTCTATATTGGGATGTTTTTTATTTAGTGTTTTTTTTATGTGTTCTTCTAATATATTTTCACAGTTTAAGTATACTTTATTAATATTGTATTCCATAGTTTTTTCATATTCAAGTTCCCAAGCATTTAAAATTGGAAGTACTATATTTTCAATGTTTTTTGAAAAATTTTTTTCAGCTTTTCCGGAAAAATATATAGATGCATAAGAATTAGCAATAGATGTACTTATTTTTAATTTTTCAGATATTTGATTTATAACTTCTTGATATCCAAAAGGTATATTTATAATATTTTGAGGAATCCCCTTAGTAACAGTAATAATATAACTTTCTGACATATCTATTTTTATATATTCATAGTTACTGTTTTGGTCAAAACTGTTTATAAAAGCAAGGTCAGTATCTAATTTTGAGAAAAATTCAATTGAAGGTCTTTTTATTTCTTTTTCTATTTGAGATCTAATAGCAAACAAAACTTTTTTAGGAGCTATAGATGCTAAGACGGAAATATCAATAAAACGAGCCTGTTTATTATTTATATCTTCTACCGGGTACCCGTTTAAATTAACGGTAACTATTTTTTTCTTTATAAATTCTAAAGAATCTTTATTCTTTTCTATTAATTCAGCTTCTTTTTTTGATTCCGGTTTTGTTTTTTTTAAAAGATTTTCTATAAAATCATCAGTTATTTCCACAGGTTCTTCATTAGCGGATATTATATCTGTTAAATAACTATATTGAAATGGAGAATCAATTATAATAACAAAATCTTTTAACTGTTTTTTTATAAATTTATTTTTCTTATTTAAAATATCTTCACCTTTATCAATTAATTCCAAAACCACATCATTAGTTGATTTTATAAGATCTGATATGGTAAGCAAACTCTGTTGAGTTCCGGTTTTTTTTCTCGTTTGATGTAAAACTGTTTCTCTTTTATTTTTTTTTACAATAAAACCGATTACCCCTTCTTCAGATACACTAATAACTGCAGTGATTGGATTTTTTGTTTTTGAAAAAAAATTCATACTATTTTAAAACAGCTTTTATTCTACGAACACCTTCCGAGATAGATTTTTCTTTTTCAATTTTAAATTCACCTAATAGTCCGGTTCTTTCTACATGTGGACCACCACATATCTCTTTACTAAAAATACCACGATCACTATCTCCAATTATATAAACTCTTACTTTTTCAGAGTATCTATTTTCAAATACACCATGGGCTCCAAATTCTTTAGCTTCTTTCAAGGTCATTTCTTTATGAAATATTGGTAGATCTTCTGATATTTTTTGATTTACTATCTGTTGAATTTTTTCTTTTTCTGTCTCTGTTAATTTGCTGTGATGAGAAAAATCAAAACGAGCTCTATCAGCGGTGATGTTACTACCTTTTTGTTCTACGTGATCTCCAAGAACCTCTTTTAAAGCTGAATTTAAAAGATGGGTTGCCGTATGGTATTTTGTTTCCATTTCTCCGGTTCCAGCTAATCCCCCTTTAAATTTACCTAAAGCTCCTTTTCTGGATCTGTCTTGGTGTTCTTTGTAAGCTTCTTGAAATCCTTCCGTGTCCACTTCTATCCCATATTCTTTTGCAAGGTCGATCGTCATATCGATCGGGAAACCGTATGTAGAAAAAAGCAAAAAGGCATCTTCCCCAGATATATTTGAATTTGAAATTTTATTAAATTTTTTAAGACCTTCTTTAAGAGTATCTTTGAATCTGTCAATCTCCAATGATATTTTTTCTTTGATCTTTTTCGATTCCTTATCGACCTCGGGATAAACGCCACCGTATTTTTTTGATACCTTGTCGACAAGTTTCACTATCAGGTCGGATGCTTCGACTTCTCCCATTACACCCGATGCCAATCTGTAAGATCGCCGTATCAGTCTCCTGGCAATGTATCCTTGGTCGGTGTTTGAAGGCTCCACTCCGTCGGCCATTATGAACGAGACTGATCTTAAATGATCACAGATTATGTTCTTTGATATCTCCGGCATATCGGCGGGAGCATACTTTTGTAACTCTTTCATGAGTGGCTCAAAAAGATCGGTTTGTAAAACGGAGGTCTTGCCTTGGAGGACCGCCGCCACTCTTTCAAGGCCCGCTCCGGTATCAACGCTTTTGCTTTCCAATGTACCGATAACTTTCCCGTCCTTTTTTTTGTACTGCATGAAAACATTATTCCATATTTCAACAACATCACTTCTTTCATCCGCTTTTTCGAATTCTTCGGGGGTAAGATCGCCTAAACCTTCTTTTGTTATGTCATAGAACATCTCCGAATCAGGTCCGCAAGGACCGTTGTCCCCCGCACTCCACCAATTCTCCGATGCGGGTCTGAAGTATATTCTGGATTCTTTAACTCCTATATTTTTCCATATTTCTGCGGCTTCGGTGTCTTTCGGGGCATTCTCGTCTCCTTCAAAGACGGTTACATAAAGACGTTCCGGATCAAGCCCGAACCCTTCTTTTTTTGAAGTCAAAAGATCAAAACTCCATTCCAAAGCCTCTTTTTTAAAGTAATCACCCAATGACCAGTTTCCCATCATCTCAAAAAAAGTCAGATGTGTACTATCGCCAACTTCTTCTATGTCTACCGTTCTTATACATTTTTGTATATTA
>CAZLGQ010000008.1:0-16055 GCA_964559575.1 uncultured Candidatus Saccharibacteria bacterium
TGGTCATCGAATTTGAAAGTTTCTAATTCATTTCAATCTTTTAACTGAATATACAGAGGCTTGATTTTAACTTTTTAATGTAGTAGAGTTTAGGGTACTATGGTGGTTTTAAAAACAAAAAGTAGAGAAAAAGGTGAAAATTTAAAAAATCTAAGAAGGGATGGATATATTCCCGCTGTTTATTACGGTCGTACTCAAGAAGCTGTTTCTGTTTCTGTTTTTGCAAAAGATTTTGAAAAGATATGGCGTGATGAAGGTGAGTCTGCAGTTGTTACTTTAGAAGATGAGAAAAAAGGAAAAATTGATGCATTAATCCATGATGTAGATGTAGATCCGATATATAACAGACCAAGACATGCCGACTTCTATATCTTCGAAGAAGGAAAAACAATAGAGACAAGTGTTCCGGTTGAGTTTGTCGGAGAGTCTCCTTTGGTAAAAAGTCAAAAGGCCATTCTCGTTAAGGTTTTGCGTGAAATTACCGTTGATGCTATGCCTAGAAGTATTCCAAGTCACTTGGATGTTGATGTATCTGTTTTAAGTGATCTTGATGATCAGATTTTGGCAAAAGATATAAAGTTACCCGAAGGTATTGATCTTAAAGAAGACCCTGAAGAGGTTGTTGCGGCCTTAAGTGAGGCTCAAGAGGAAATAGAAGAAGCTGATGAATCTGAAGAAGTTGATTTCTCTTCTATTGAGGTAGAAAAGAAAGGTAAGGAAGAGGAAAAAACAGCAGAAGAAGACACTACTTCTTCTGAGGGTTAGTTGTGTTATAATAAAGCTATCGGAAGATGTTAGCTTTTTTTATATGAATACTAAATTATATTTAATAATAACCTTTTTTCTCGTTTTTATTCTTACGGCTTTTTACGCATATCCTGATATAAAAGATATTTTTGCTCAGTATGATGGAATGACCGAGGATGAACTTCAGGCGGAACTGGAACGTGTTGAAGAACAGAGAAGGGAAGCTATAAAAAAGGAACAGCAACACAGAGCTGAGGCATCTTCTATTGAGAGAGATATTGCTGTTTTGGAGTCTCAGATAAATCAGGCTCAGTTAAATATTCAAGCTAAAACAATTACCATAAGACAGCTTGGTGATGATATATATGAAAGAACTCAAACAATAGAAGAGCTTGAAGATGAAATTGAAGATAACCGTAAGCGTTTGGAACATTTACTCAGGGAGAAAAATGAAATTGATTCGTATTCATTAATGGAGGTTCTTTTAAGTACTAAGAACCTTTCAGAGTTTTTTGTTGATTATAATGACTTTAGTGCCATAAAAGAGTCACTTCATCAGACATTGGATAATATTCGTTATGCCAGACAGTTAACAGCAGAAGAAAGAGAAGAGTTAAACGATAGAAGGGCTAGAGAGATGGATGCAAGACAGGTTATTGAAAATGAAAGAGCTTCAATTGAAAGAAAGGAAGCTGAAAAACAAAGACTTTTGGGTATAAGTAGATCTCAGGCACAAGAGTATGAACAGGTAGTAAAAGAGCGCGAACAGGAGGCGGCGAGAATAAGAAGTGCTTTGTTTGCATTGCGAGATACAGATGATATTCCTTTTGGGGATGCTTTAACTTTTGCAAGGAGGGCTCAACAGGCAACGGGAGTTAGACCGGCTTTTCTTTTAGGGGTGTTTCAACAGGAATCCGGTCTTCGTGATGGAAGTTTTGGGGTTAATGTAGGAACCTGTAACAGACCAGGTGATGATAAAGGTTGGGAGGATATAATGCCGGGGCCGGTTCATTACAGTAACTATGTTTCAAATGGTAGTACCTGTTTAGGTGCTCAGTCTCCATGTTCTTGGCGTGATGATCAAACTGTTTATCTTGAGTTAATGAGTGAGCTAGGTAGAGATCCTGAAGTTCAACCTCTATCTTGCCCTTGGGATGGAGGTTGGGGAGGAGCTATGGGTCCGGCTCAGTTTATTCCGACCACATGGCACAGGATGAAAGATAGAATTGCATCGGCCGTAGGTGCCGGTGTGGCCGATCCGTGGAATCCAGAGCATGCTTTTATGGCTTCAGCTATGTATTTGGCTGATCTTGGTGCAGCGGGAGGTGGATATTCCGCTGAAAGGAACGCTGCGTGTAGGTACTATTCCGGCTCTCCTTGTACTCCCGGAAGAAGTCCTGCTAATGTTTTTTATGGTGATGGTGTGATGCAAAATGCTGAAAATATACAGAGAGATATAGATATATTGGATAGTATTTAGTTTTATTTATTTGCAAAAAGGTTGGAATTTTGGTAGTGTTTAGGTTAATTTAGTTTCAAAAAAGTTTAGTTTTAATATATTTAAGTATGAAAAAAGATATACATCCGAAATATAATGACAAGGTAGAGGTTAAATGTGCTTGTGGTAGTACTTTTACTATTGGTTCAACTGTACAGGAAATATCTGTAGAGGTTTGTTCTAGTTGCCATCCTTTCTATACCGGACAGGAAAAGATAATGGATACTGCCGGAAGAGTTGATAAGTTCAAGAAAAGACAGGAAGCTGCAAAAGGTTTAAATAAAAAGTAACTTTAAAAACTCCGTAAAAGTTAAATTTTGGTATTGTATTACCTGTTTAATTTTTACGGAGTTTTTTGTATTCTTAAAATATATTTATGAAATTGGAAGATTTTAAAAATAACAAAAAGACAGCTCATTTGGCTTCGGTTTATGAAAGTCTTCAAAATGAAATTGAGTCTTTAAAAGAGATGGCTCAAAAGGATGATTCTATGAAGGATCTGGTTTCTGAAGAGATGGGATCTTTAGAAGTACAGAAGGAGGAGGTATGGAAGCAGATGGAGGGCATTATTGAAACTGAAAGAGTCAAGGAGGAAGAGGATGATAAATTTCCTTCAGAGATCGTTTTGGAAATAAGAGCCGGAGCCGGTGGAGACGAGGCATCTATTTTTGCGGCTGATTTAGCTTACATGTATGAGAGATACGCAGACGGTAGAGGTTGGAGTTTTAGAACACTTGATACATCTCCTAATGCTGTCGGGGGTTACAAAGAGGCTTCTTTTGAGGTAAAAGGAAAGGATGTATTTAGAGATCTTCGTTTTGAAACCGGAGTTCATAGAGTACAAAGGATTCCGGAAACTGAAAGTAAAGGCAGGATACACACTTCAACAGCTTCTGTGGCTATTTTACCTCTGTTTAAGAGAAGTAAAGTTAAAATAAATCCGGCTGATTTGGATATAGGTTTTTCTCGTTCCGGAGGAGCAGGAGGGCAGAATGTGAATAAAGTTGAATCGGCTGTTCATCTTACTCATAAACCAACCGGTATAATGGTTCGCTGTACTGTAGAGAGAAGTCAGCATAAAAATAAAGAAATGGCTATGAGTATATTACAAGCCAAACTGGAAGAGATGCAAAGAGAAAAAGAAGAAGGTGAGTATGCGGATAAAAGAAAGTCTCAGATAGGTACCGGAGATAGATCTGAAAAGATAAGAACTTATAATTTCCCTCAAGACAGAGTAACCGATCATAGGATAAAAAAGACATGGCATAATGTTGAGGGTATATTGAAAGGAGATATGGATTCTATTATTGATACATATAAAAAAGAACTGGACTGATTCTTTTAATGGATATCTTTTTAACAGAAGTCAAAGTGTTAAAATGTTTCTATTAACCTGTTTTTATTGGAATTAAAAGGATTTTTATAGTATAATAAAGGGGTACTTGGAGGTACTTATTTTTATTTATGGCTTCAAAAGAAAACAAAAAAACATCAAAAAAAGATAACTATACAGCGGAACAGATAACCGTTCTGGAAGGTTTGGAACCGGTGAGAAGAAGACCGGGTATGTATATCGGAACCACAGGTCCTGATGGACTTCATCATTTAGTTTGGGAGGTTTTTGATAACTCTCGTGATGAAGCTATGGCGGGGTATGCCGATGAAATTGAAGTTTCTCTTTTACCTGATAACAAAGTAAGAGTAGTTGATAACGGAAGAGGTATTCCTATAGATAAACACAAACAGACCGGATATTCGGCTTTGGAAACCATAATGACCACTCTTCATGCCGGGGGTAAGTTCTCGGGAGACGGGTATAAAGTTTCCGGAGGTCTCCATGGAGTTGGAGTTTCGGTTGTTAATGCTCTTTCTGTTTACGCTAAAGTTTTAGTTCATAAAGAAAAAGGTGTCTATAGACAGGAGTATAAAAGAGGTGAAAAAAAAGCAAATGTTAAAAAAATAGGTTCAACGGAGAAAAAAGGAACAGTGGTTGAGTTTCAACCTGACTCTGAGATATTTCCGGAGATATCTTTTGACTGGAAAAAGATAGTTGGACACCTTCGTCAACAAGCTTATTTGGTAAAAAAAATGAGAATAACTGTTTTGGATCTAAGAGATGTGGAAAATTTCTCTTATTCTGATTCAGAAACTTTTATGTTAAAGGATTTGGTTAAGGATGTTCCTTCTCAAACTTTTTATTTTGAAGGAGGACTTCATTCCATGGTTCGTTTTTATAACAAAACCTTTAAACCTATTCATAATAATATATTTTATGTAGAAAAGAACATAAATGAATACGAATCAGTTGAGATATCTTTGCAGTATGTTGATGATATATCTTACAGAATTTTACCTTTTGCCAATAATATTTATACAGCTGAAGGAGGAACTCATATTACCGGTTTTAAAACGGCACTTACAAGAACTCTAAACAGCTATGCCAGAAAGAATAATTTAGTAAAAGAAAGTGAAGACAGTTTTACCGGAGATGATGTAATGGAAGGTTTGACCGCTGTAGTCTCTGTTAAACTAAAAGAAATACAGTTTGAAGGTCAGACAAAATCCAAACTGGGAACAGTAGAGGCTAGAAGTGAAGTTGATTCTGTTTTTTCTGAAAGTTTTGATTCTTTTCTTGAAGAGAATCCTGATGATGCCAAAGCTATTATACAGAAAGTAACTCTAGCTTTAAAAGCAAGAAAAGCTGCTAAAGCTGCGAAAGAAAGTGTTTTAAGAAAAGGGGCATTGGAAGGAATGACTCTTCCCGGAAAGTTGGCTGACTGTCAGAGCGGAACCACTCCTGAAGAAGCCGAGGTTTTTATAGTGGAGGGAGATTCTGCCGGTGGTACCGCAAAAACAGGAAGAGACAGAAGAACACAAGCAGTTTTACCTCTCAGGGGAAAGATATTAAATATAGAGAGGGCTAGAATTGATAAAGCTCTAGCTTCTGAGCAAATCAAGAACATGGTTATTGCTTTAGGTACAGCTATCGGAGACACTTTTGATATTTCCAAGTTGAGGTATCATAAGATAATTATTGCTACCGATGCGGATATTGATGGAGCTCACATAAGAACTCTTCTTTTAACACTGTTTTATAGATACTTTAGACCTCTTATAGAAGGAGGGTATGTATATATAGCTATGCCTCCTTTGTATAAAATAAAAAAAGGGAAGGAGATAAGTTATGTATATACCGAAAAAGAAAAGGAAGATTTTATTGCCAAATATGAAGGAGAGGTTGTAAATGAAGAAGATGAAGAAAATACCGAGGAAACTGAAGAAAAAACAGAACAAAAAAGTTCTTCTAAGAAACTTTCTTTTCAAAGGTATAAAGGTTTGGGAGAGATGAATGCTGAAGAACTTTGGGAAACTACTATGAATCCTGAAAAGAGAACAGTTAAACAGATAACTATGGAAGATGCAGTTGAAGCTGATGAGATATTTGATATTTTAATGGGAACTGATGTTCCTTCCAGAAAACTTTTTATTCAGTCAAATGCTGATAAGGCAAATGTAGATATTTAATTTTTACTATTAAAAAATAAAAAAACGCACACTTAGTTAGTGTGCGTTTTTTACTAAGTTTAAATTTATTTTAACTGATCAAAGTATTTTATAAGATCTTCTATTTTTCTTTCTCCTTCTTTTCCTTCTCTTCCTTCAAGAGTGACGGTCTTATTGCTTTCTTCTTTTTCACCAATAACTAAAAAGTAAGGAATTTTTTCTTTTTTAACATTTCTTATTTTTTTGGAAAAGTTATCATTTGATACATCCATTTCTGATCTAAAGCCATGATCTTTTAGTTTTTTGTGTATTTCTTCGGCGTATTTTTTTTGCGTTTCTCCTATTGGTATTACTTTTAGCTGAACAGGAGAAAGCCAAAAAGGAAAGGCTCCGGCAAAGTGCTCTATTATAACGGATAGGAAACGTTCTAAAGAACCGGCCACGGCACGATGTATCATAACCGGTGTCTTTTTTTCTCCGTCTTTATCTACATACTCTAAACCGAATCTTTTTGGCATACCAAAGTCTAGTTGTATCGTTGCTAACTGCCACTCTCTACCAATAGCATCTTTGAACATAAAATCTATTTTGGGTCCATAGAATGCAGCTTCTCCGTCTTCTCTTTTATAAGGCATTTCTTTCTTTTGGGCTATCTTTTCCAGTATTTCTTCGGCTTCATTCCACTGACTGTCGGTACCTATATACTGTTTAGGGTTTTCCGGATCTCTTGTAGAAAGGGATACTCTGAAGTTTCCTTTTTTATAAAGATCAAGCGAGGTATAGAACTCTTCTATAACTTTTACTATATTTCCTATTTCTCCTTCTACCTGTTGGGGGGTACAGAATATATGTCCGTCATCTTGGGTTATGCTTCTGGTTCTTGATATTCCGAGAAGTTCTCCTTTCTGTTCATCTCTATAAACCATAGTGGTTTCACTTAACCTAACCGGAAGGTCTCTATAACTTTTGAGGGAGCTGTTGTATATTTGGGTGTGATGAGGGCAGTTCATTGGTTTTAAGGCAAACTCTTCAGAATCTTTACTTTTAACTTTTAAAAGTTCATCACTGAATTTTTCGGCGTGTCCGCTTTTTTCATATAGGGCTATTTTTGTTATATGAGGAATGGTTACAGCTTCAAAACCGTAACGGCTTTGAATACTTTGTATTTTATTAACAATAGCATTTCTCATTGCGGTTCCTTTTGAAGTCCAAAGAGGCAAGCCGGGTCCTACTAAGTCGGAAAAGGTAAAAAGATCCAGTTCTTTTCCTATTTTTCTATGATCTCTTTTTTTTGCTTCTTCCAAAAACTCTATGTATTCTTTCAGTTCTTTTTTACTTTCAAATGCTAATCCGTATATACGTGTGAGCATCTTTTTATTTTCATCTCCTCTCCAATAAGCTCCGGCTACAGTTGTAAGGGTAAATGCGTCTTTGGGAATGTTTTTTGCATTTTCAACATGACCGCCTTCACACAGATCAGTAAAATCACCTGATTTATAAAAAGTTATCTTTTCATTTTTATTTACTATCTCTTCTATAAGTTCCGTTTTATAAGGATTATCTTTAAAGTATTCCAGTGCTTCTTTTTTGGATACTTCCTGTTTTTCAAAAATTTCCCAACTATCAAGTATCTCTTTCATTTTTTTCTCTATTTCTTTCAGATTTTCTTCTCCTACAGTAATTTCACCAAAATCAAAATCATAATAAAAGCCGGTTTCAGTAGGGGGTCCAATAGCAGGTTTAGCATTGGGGTACAACTCTTTAACTGCTGAAGCTAAAAGGTGAGAAAGTGAATGGCGAATTTTTGAAATATCTTCTTTTTTTGACATATTTTAAATTATATTCATTATTTTAATTTAAGCAAAATATTTTAATTCTCATCTTCATCTTTACTTTTATTTTTCATAGGTTTAACAATATCTACAATAATAGAAGTTGATCCGTTTCTTTTTGAAACCTTTCCTTTTATAGCCAAACAGCTTTCGGATACAAGAAGATCTTTGTATTTAGAAAGAGCAGTAGGAAAACATACAAGCTCTATAGTGTCAGTATAGTCAGTGAGTGTGGCAAACATCATTTTATCTCCTTTTTTGGTGTAGAGAGTTTTATCCTCTTGAAAAAGTCCGGCTACTACCGTAGATACTCCTTCTTTTGTTTCATTTTTTACTCTTGATACGGGGTTGTCATGTCTTTCTATTTTATCTTTGAACTCATCTAAGGGATGACCTGATAGGTATAAACCTAAAAGTTCTTTTTCCCAAATTAACATTTCTTTTTTACCGGCTTTAGGACTTTTTTCCAGATTAAATTCGGTTTCTGTTGAACTTTGAAAAGAGTCAAAAAGAGATCCTTGATTTTTGTTTGATTGAGAAACTTCTTTTTTATACTGAAGTATTCTGTCCATATTAAAAAGAATGTTTCCTCTTTCTCCTAAGTTATCCAAAGCACCGGTTTTTGTAAGAGATTCAAGTGATTTTTTGTTTAAATTTTTATCACTTGTACGTTTTATAAAATCAGTAAGTGAAGTAAAGGGTCCGTTTGCTTTTCTTTCCTCTATAATTGACTCGGATATTCCTTTTCCAAAGTTTTTAATGGTAGATAAACCGAATCGGATCTCTTTTTTTTGAGTTTTTGGATTATTTACTACCGTAAAGTTAGATAGACTTTCGTTTATATCCGGTGGTAAAACCGCTATTTTCATTCTTTGGCATTCGGAAACGATCTCGTGTATCTTTTCTACATCTCCCGATTCCGCCGTAAGAACCGCTGACATATATACAGCCGGATAGTTGGCTTTCATATATGCTGTTTGATAAGCAAGTCTTCCGTAACTTGCTGAGTGTGATTTGTTAAAGGCGTATAAAGCAAAAGGTTTTATTCTCTCCCAAAGATCAAAGGCGGTTTTTTTTGGTATGTTGTTATTAATACAACCTTCTTTAAATCTTTCTTCCTGTTCTTTCATTAGTTCGGGTATCTTTTTACCCATCGCTTTACGGAATTTATCAGCTTCCAACCAAGAGTATCCGGCTAGTTTTATTGCAGTCATCATCACATCCTCTTGGTATATCAAAAGTCCATAACTTTTTTTAAGTATTTCTTTTAGAGATTCATGAGGATACTCTACTAGATCGGGGTTATGTTTTCTTTTTATGTATTCGGGAATAAATTCCATAGGCCCCGGACGGTATAGAGCCACCATAGCATTTATGTCATGAATGCTTGTGGGTTTTAATTCCATTAAAAATTTTGTCATTCCGGTACCGTTTAGTTGAAAGAGTCCCGTAGTTTCTCCGCGAGCTAAAATTTCAAATGTTTTTTTGTCGTTCCAAGGAATATTTTCAATATCTATTTCTTTGCCATATAGTTTTTTAACGGTTCTGATAGCGTCTGATAGAATAGCTAGGTTGGTTAGTCCCAAAAAATCAAATTTTATTAAACCGGCATCTTCAACAGAATGCATATCGTACTGTGTTATTACCTTCTGTTCTCCTTTATTATCATACTGTAAGGGTACATGATTTGTTAAAGTATCGGGAGATATCACCACTCCGGCGGCGTGAACCGATATATGCCTGGCTGAACCTTCTATCTTTTGAGCCATGTCTAATATTTCTCTTGCGTCATTTTCCTCTGTGTAGATCTTTTTAAGTTCCGGAACTTCTTCCAGAGAACTTTTTATACTAACCGGCATACCCTGTTTTCCCATTGGGATCAGTTTGGCTATACGATCACCGGTGTTATAAGGATATCCGAGAGCTCTTGCCACATCTCTTACTGAACCGCGTGCCATCATGGTTCCGAAAGTACCTATCTGTGCTACTTTGTCTTCTCCGTATTTTTCTTTAACATATCTGATGGTTTCGTCGCGTCTGTTGTAAGCAAAATCCATATCAATATCCGGAGCAGATGGTCTATCAGGATTTAGAAACCTTTCAAAACGTAAACCGAATTCCAGAGGGTTTAAATTGGTTATACCTGAAAGATAAGTAACTAAAGATCCGGCAACCGAACCTCTAATGGTAGTTAAGATGCCGTTTCTTTTGGCAAAATCAAGGATATCGTTAACTATTAGAAAATAAGTTGAGTAACCTTTGGACTTAATTATATCAAGTTCGTAATCCATTCTGTTTAAGATCTCTTCTGTTTCTTCTAAACCTCTTTTTGCTATTCCTTCATAAGTTATTTTCCTTAAAGCTTCGTCGTGGTTTTCTCCCTTTTCTACTTTGATTTCCGGAAATATCCATTCACCTAATTTGATCTCTAAATTACACATATCACTTATCTTTTGAGTGTTTTCCAAGGCTTCCGGTATATCTTTAAAATACTCTTTGGCTTTTTTTTGTGATATAAAAGAAAAATCTCCTGATGTACTAAACTCACTTTCTTCAGACACAACTCTGTTTGTTTGTATGGCTATTAGTGTCTCTCTGGTTTTGTGGTCTTCCGGTTTCATGTAGTAAACATCATGAGCCGCAACGGTGGGTGTTGATGTCTTTTTTGCAAAATCCATTAGACCATTCATTCTCTCCGGGTGGTTTGGTATTTCCGGATGATTTGTGATCTCTATAAAAACATTATCTTCTCCGAAGTTTTTTTTGTGCCAATTTAGTCTTTCTTCAGCTTCCTTTTTTTGGCCTTCTTTTAGAAGAACAGATACATCTCCCGAAAAAGAAGGAATAATAGCCAAAAGTCCTTCTTGATGTTTTTCTAAAAGTTCAAGATCGGCTCTTGGTTTGTAATAGAAACCTTCCATAAATGAAGAAGTTACGATCTTTAAAAGATTTTGATAACCTTTTTCGTTTTTTGCTAAAAGGACTAACCGGTATCGGCGTTTGTCTACTCCGGGTTGTTTATCAAAACGTGTTCTGGCCGCTAGATATGCATCCAAACCAATTATTGGTTTTATTCCTTCTTTTTGGCATTCTTTGTAAAACTTTATAGCCCCGTATAAATTACCGCTATCAGTTAGAGCTAAAGCCGGCATATTATCTTTTTTGGCAGCTTTAACCAGTTCCGGTATTTGAGGAAGTGCATTTAAAAGACTATAGTGACTATGGGTATGCAAATGAATAAAATTGGACATAATGTATGTATACTATAACAGAGAGTGAGCTATTATGAGAAGTATTGATAAAGAAAAAATAATAGTGGGAGTTGATGAGGTAGGCAGAGGACCTCTGGCCGGTCCGGTAGCTGTTGGGGTTGTGGTTACTACTAAAGATTTTGTTACTCGTTTTAAAAGATCCGTATTTTTTACTGATTCCAAAAAGATGAAAGAGTTAGATAGAGAGGAAGTTTTTAAAAAGATCAATGAACAGAAAAAAGATGTTATTTATACGATTTCTTTTATTTCGGCCGGAAAGATAGATAAAATCGGAATAAACAAAGCTATCTTTGAAGGAATTAAGAGGTCTCTGGATAGGTTGGATGTTGAAAAAGATATCAGGATATTTTTAGATGGCGGTTTAAGTGCTCCCTCTTGTTTTGTAAAACAAAAAACAATAAAAGGAGGGGATGGAACTGAAGATGTCATATCTTTGGCTTCTGTTTTAGCTAAAGTTAAACGTGATAGAAGGATGTTGAGATACGATCGGATATATCCGGAATATGGTTTTTCTTCAAATAAAGGGTACGGAACAAAAAGGCATATTGAAAGTATAAAAGAAAGAGGTTTGTGTAAAACACACAGGAAAACTTTTATTAAAAAGATTTAAGTTTGGGGTTGTTAAATTTAAAAATTACGTTATACTATTTGACTATGGTAGTAAGAATGAGAATAAATAGGTCACAGACTCGTTCTCGCCGTCTGGATAAAGGTTTAAAAGAAAAATCTTTAATACTTTGTCCTGAATGCGGGTCGCGTAAAAGACCTCATAGAGCATGTGATAACTGCGGAATGTATAAAGGCAGAATGGTTATTGATGTAAATGCCGAGTTAGCCAGAAAAGAAAGAAGAAAACAGGCTAAGATGATAGCTAGAGGAGAGGCTACATCTGACGATAAAAAGAGCACTTCTAAGTAGAGGTGTGTAGTTTATTTATCTTTAAGAAGATCTGCTTAATATAGATTTTTGTACATTAATATAGATATGGCTAACCGTCACTTACTTCGGTCAATTGTTTTACAGACGCTTTTTGAGTGTGATTTTAAAAGTAAAAAAAATGGTACAGATGCCATTGAAATTTTACGTTTAAATGTTAAAGAGTTTGCTCCGGAGGTGGTAGATATTTCTTTTGCTGAAGACATTATAAAAGGTATTGAAAAATATCACTCAGATCTTGATGACATAATAACCAAAGCGGCTCCTAATTGGCCAATTGATAGAATAGCGATAATTGATCGTAATATTCTTAGAATAGGGCTTTTTGAATTACTTTTTTCAGATTACGGTGATGTACCACCTAAAGTTGCTATAAATGAAGCTATAGAGTTGGCAAAAACTTTTGGTGGAGATACAAGTAGCAAGTTCGTAAACGGAGTTTTGGGAGCTATATATAAAGAAATGGGAGAACCGGGAAAGAATGATGAGAACCAGGAAGAAAGTAATATTCCTGTGGAAAAATTGGCCGGTGGTGTGGTTTATGCTAAACACGAAGGAGATATATATCTAGCTTTGGTTCATGATGTTTTTGGAAAGTGGACTCTATCAAAAGGTCGCATAGAAAATAAAGAAGAACTTGAAAAAGGTGTTGTAAAAGTAATTCGTGACGAGATCGGTTTGGAAGTTAAGGTGGAGTGTGTTTTGGGTGAGAATGAATATGTGGCAAAAGATGAAAATAAAGAAAAGGTTAAAAAACAGGTAACTTATTTCCTTACTGCTTCTGATTTTGATGAACTTGTTTTAAAAAAGGAAGGAGGGTTAGATGATGCTAAATGGTTTAGAATGAAGGATGTTGTTGATCTTAATCTTTATGAAGACATTATTCCTATTATAACCAAAGCAGTGGGTATCCTTTTAGCCAAGAACGGCGATACTAATAAAAAAGAAAAGTAATAAAATGGATGAAGATAAAGAAAAAAAAGACTCCCTAGATAATTTTCAGGAATATATAGGTATTAAATTTAATGATGAAGAAATACTAAAAAGAGCTTTTACTCATAGATCTTATATAAACGAAAACAGAGGGAGTGAACTAAAACACAATGAAAGGTTGGAGTTTTTAGGAGATGCGGTTTTAGAGCTTGTTATAACAGATGATCTATATGAAAAATTTCCTTCAAAACCTGAAGGGGAGTTAACAGCTCTTAGAGCGGCGCTTGTAAACACCACATCTCTTCATAAGGTGGCTGAGAGTTTATCTATTAATAAAAAACTATATCTTTCTAAGGGAGAATCAAAAGATACCGGAAGAGCTAGGGAATATATATTAGCTAATGCAGTTGAGGCATTAATAGGAGCTATCTATTTAGATCAAGGATACGATACAGCTAAAAGATTTATTGATCGTTTTATTTTTACTCGTTTAGAAGAGGTTATAAAAGAGAAGTTGTGGGTAGATGCTAAAAGTTATTTTCAAGAAAAATCTCAAGAGATAGAATCGGAAACACCTACTTATAAAGTTTTAGAAGAAAAAGGTCCTGATCATGACAAAGTCTTTACTTCCGGAGTTTATTTAAAAGACGATTTGATAGCTACCGGAGATGGTCAATCAAAACAGGAAGCGGAACAGGAAGCTGCTCGTATGGCTTTAAAAAAGAAGGGTTGGGAATAGTTTTCAAATTCTTTGATGAGTAAATATCTTTTATGATTTTAAAAAAGCTGGAGTTATCGGGATTTAAATCTTTTGCTAAAAAAACCAATTTGGATTTTAACTGCCCGATATCGGCTATTGTCGGACCTAATGGTTCCGGTAAATCAAATATAGCTGAGGCTTTTAGATTTGTTTTAGGAGAGCAGTCTTTTAAATCTATGAGAGGAAAGAGGGGGGAAGATATGATATTTAGCGGATCTTCCGGTGTTAGACGTGCTAATTTGGCTGAGGTTTCGTTAGTTTTTGATAATTCTGATAGAAGATTTTCAGGTATTGATTTTGATGAAGTTCGTATAAGCAGAGTCGTTCATCGTGATGGTGAAAATAACTATTATATAAACGGAAGTAAGACCAGATTAAAAGATGTAATAGAACTTCTTTCTGCTGTAAATATAGGGGTTTCTGCTCATCATATAATATCTCAAGGTGAAACTGACAGGATTTTGAATGCTAAACCTGTTGAAAGAAAATCAATGATAGAAGAGGCTTTGGGTCTTAAGGTTTATCAGTATAAAAGAAAAGAGAGTGAAAAAAAACTTATTAAGACTGAAGAAAACTTAAAAGAAGTTAAGGCTATTAGAAGAGAGTTAGCTCCCAGAATATCTTTTCTAAAAGAACAGGTTAAGAAAGTGGAAAGAGCTCGTTCTATTCAAGAGGAGTTGGTTTATAAATATAAAGATTTTTTAAAGAGAGAGTATATATACATATTTAGTACACGCAAGATCCTAGATTCTGAAAAAGAAAAACCTCAAAAGGAACTTGAGGAAGTTGAAGTGGAAATTTCAAGACTTAAAGAAAAGATATCACATGAAGAAGGATCGGGAGATAAAAATTCCAAAATAGTTGAATTGGAAGATATTCAAAGAAGTATAGAAAATCAAAAAGGAGAGATCTTAAAGGAGATAGGACGTTTGGAAGGAGAGATCCAGTTTTATCAAAACAGATTAAAGTATTTAGAAGATTCTCCGGAAAAAGAAACCTATTTTTCTTGGGATGATGTCTCCGGTTTTGTAGGTAAGGTTGATGAGTATCTTATAGAAGCAAAAAGCAAGGAAAATGTAGAAGATATTTACGATTTTTTAGAGACAGTTAGAAATAAAATAAGAGAGTTTCTTAATTCCTTTAAAGAGGAACACTCAGAAAAAAGAGAGGAGATGGAAAAGATCAGAAAAGATCTTTTTCAGTTGGAAAATGAAAAAGAAAATAAAAGGAGTTCCTTGGATTTTCTTAAAGGAGAAGTAGATAGATTGACTAAAGAAAGAAGGTTATTACAGGAAAAGGTTATAGAAGATCAAAATACAAGTCGTCAAGCCGAGAGAAGAATGTTTGAGTGTATGAATACACAACAGAAGCTTCGTTCTCAGATGGAAAGGATACAGGATAAAATTTATAAACTGGAAAATATAGATAATGCTTTTAAGTATGAAATTCAAGAGGCTGTTAGAATAATCGGGTCCTTTATTCTTGAGTATAAAGATTATGAACCAAAAGATGAAAATGGCAATGTTTTATCTAAAGAAGATATTTTAAATGAAGATAGGAATAGACAGGAAGAAAGAAGAAAAGAAATAGAACGCTTAAAGATAAGATTGGAAGAACTGTCAGTAGGATCTCATAAAGAGATAATGGATGAATACAAGGAGGTATCTGAAAGGGATGAGTTTTTAATGAAAGAGGTTAGTGATCTGGAACATTCTATAGAGTCACTTCGTTTTGTTATAACTGATCTGGAAAATACCATACAGAATAAATTTGAAGAGGGTTTAAAAAAGATAAATGTTGTTTTTCAACAGTTTTTTTCCGAGATGTTTGGGGGAGGAACGGCATCATTACAAACAGTTTTAGTTAAGGCTAAAAAAGATCCATTTTCTAATGAAGAAGAAGAGGAAGAATCTGAGAGTACTGTTGAAGGACTTGAGATATCAGTTTCATTGCCTCGTAAGAATGTTAAAGGTCTTTTAATGCTTTCCGGAGGAGAAAGAGCTTTGGTTTCAACGGCTTTAATATTTGCTATGTCACAGGTTAATCCGCCACCTTTTCTTATTTTAGATGAAACAGACGCCGCTTTAGATGAAGCTAATTCTCATAAATATGGAACTATGGTTGAACACTTAGCTGATCATTCTCAACTTATACTAATAACTCATAATAGAGAAACTATGGCCAGAGCCGGAGTCTTGTATGGAATTACAATGGATTCAAGTGGGGTTTCAAAAGTTCTTTCAGTTAAACTGGGAGATGAAACAGAATAAATAAAAAACCGAAGGTACTGAACCTTCGGTTTTTTAAACTGTGGGCGGGAGAGGACTTGAACCTCCACGCCTTAAAGGCATCAGCTCCTAAGGCTGACGTGTCTACCAATTTCACCACCCGCCCATATTTATTTTTTTAAAGATCTTTTTATCTTTGGTCCGCCCACTAGGATTTGAACCTAGGACCTACCGGTTAAGAGCCGGTTGCTCTACCAGCTGAGCTATAGGCGGGATTATTATCTTTGATTAAGTTAGATTAACTTTTTTTTAATAATTTTTCAACTGATCTTATTTTCTAACATT
>CAZLGQ010000009.1:0-4867 GCA_964559575.1 uncultured Candidatus Saccharibacteria bacterium
GGTTGGTTTTAAAAAAGGGAGCTGTTGTAATGTGTACTAAGAATAATTTTGAAAGAGGTTTTTTTAATGGAACTTTAGGGGTTGTAAAAGATTTTGAAAAATATACCAGGTATCCCATAATTGAGACCAGAGAGGGAAGTAATATTACTGTTTCAGAAATGGATTGGGTTATAGAAGAGGAGGGAAAGATCTTGGCAAGAGTAACACAGATACCTATAAGACTTGCTTGGGCTATTACTGTTCATAAGAGTCAAGGTGTTAGTTTGGATTCTGCGATCATTGATCTTTCCAGATCATTTGAGTATGGACAGGGTTATGTTGCCCTGTCCAGAGTAAGAACTCTAGAGGGTCTTTTTTGTTTAGGATTTAATGATAGAGCATTACAGGTTCATCCGGATGTCGCTGAAAATGATAAATGGTTTAAAAAACACAGTGATGCTATAAGAGAAAAGTTTTTTTCTTTAGATGTTTCAGTGGTGGATAAAATGAAAAAAGATTTTATTGTTTCAGTAGGAGGTAGTGAAGATAAGGTTAAGAAAAAAAATGTTGATAATAAAAATAAAAGATCAACATATGCTGAAACAGAAGCTCTTTTGGAAAAGGTTTATACTCTAGAAGGATTAGCAAAAGAAAGGGGTTTGACGGTTTCCACGATTATAAATCATTTAGAAAAACTTTTTATAACCGGTCAGGTTTCTGAAAATGTTATTTGGAAATTTTGGGAGTCAAAAGGAAGAAGTAAAAAAGAGTTAGATGACATAAAGAAGGTTTTTGAATCTTTGAATGAAAAAAAACTTAAATCTGTCAGAAAAGAACTCAATTACGCTTATACCTTTGAAGAACTTCGTTTAGCAAGAATATTTTTATTTTAAAAAATTATGGATTTGAGATCTTTTTATAAAATTTTATTTGTTATCCTTTTCACCTCAGTTGTGTCTTGGTATTTGGTTTCTGTTTTAAATGAGCATTCGGAAAGATTGGCTTATTTTAATAATATATTTTTAGAAGAGGAAGTTTCAGATCATTATGGAGATGATCAAAAAGAGGAGCAAGACAAAGATTCTTCTAGAAGTTTTGGTGAAGGAGATTTTTATTATTCAGATAAAAGGCTTGAAAAAAGTGAAGAAGTAACTTCAAAACCTCTTGAGTCTTTATCAAGGTCCTCGGACCCTGAAAGTTCTCTTTCTGTAGATGGAGTAGTTTTTTATTCTAATCAAGAAAGGGCAGAAGAAGGTGTTCATTCTTTGATCATTAATGAAAAACTAAATCTTGCCGCTGAAAAGAAAATGGATGATATGTTTGATTCTCAGTATTTTGCACACAATGATCCTGATGGTGGAATGGGTGCCGGTTTTTTGGCAGAGAAAGTGGATTATGAATATATAACAGTTGGTGAGAATTTAGCTATGGGTAATTTTAAGGATGATAGTGATTTGGTTCAGTCGTGGATGGATAGCCCCGGGCACCGTTTAAATATAATTAAAGAAGACTATTCTGAAATAGGAGTAGCGGTTGGAAAAGGTGAATTTGAAGGGAGAAATGTTTGGATGGCAGTTCAGATATTTGGAAGACCTCTATCGGACTGTTCAGATATTGATCAGGATCTGAAAATTAAAATTAATAACAATGATGAAGTTTTGGGAGTTTTGAAAAGAGAAATAGATACATTAAAAGAAAAAATAGAAGAAGGGAATTTTTCTTCTCAAGAAGAATATCAAGAAGTGTTAGTTCAGTATAATTCTATTATTGAAGAGTATAATGAACTATTAGAAGAAACTAAGCTTTTAATAGAAAGGTTTAATACTCAGGTAGAAATATTTAATAAATGTGTTGAAGGTTAATTAAATACTGTAGTTTTTTGTTATAATATTAATTATGAAAATAAATTCTTTTAATAATTCAATATTTTGGCCGGTTTTTCTTATTCTGTTTTTGTTTTTGGCTGCTGTGTTGCCGGTTTTTTTATTAGATCATGGATTAGATGAAGAATTTGTTATAGAAGATAGGGATGAGTGGAAGGTTTACATTAATGAAGATTTTGGTTTTAAAATAGAACATCCCTCTGATTGGCAAGTAGTAGATCTGTCAAAAGGAGATCCGGTTTCCAGTTTCCATATATTACCTCCGGAGGTTGATATTGAGGGTAGGGAAATAATACTTCCCCATAGTAATATATCTAATGTTTCCATATATCCGGAAGGTTATCCTAATGAGGATTTTATTGGTCAGTTTGGTATTTCGGTTGTTTCTTTGGGTGAAAAAGTAAAGGAAGCTTTTGATTTTTATCTTTTAAATGATGAAGATTGGGCAACAAAGATCGTCCCCGAGGCAGATATTTTAGAATGGAGTGAAGATGGTTTTTTGTGGTCGCGTGCTTCTGTTGATGATTATGAGGTTTTCTGTTTTGATAATGAAGAAAGAATAAAAAGAGATCTTTGTGATCCTAAAAATCAAGGTCATAAGGTTAAACATGAAGGTTCTGTTAATAGAAAAGAACGTATTATACAGATAGAAATATTGGAATCTTTTAGTTTTATAAATTAATTTATTTTAATGAAAGATAAAAAAGAAATTTTTAGAAATAGAGAAAAAATAGTAAAAATAACAGAGTCTAATTGGTCTCGTCAGGTAGCAGAGCGTGTTTTAAGTTTTTTTCCTGAAAAGGAAGTTTATACTTGTACTGCAGGTATAAGTCCTTCCGGAAATATTCACTTTGGTAATTTAAGAGATGTTATGACATCTTTAGCTGTAAAGAGAAGACTTGAGTTGATGGGTAAAAAGACAAGATTTATTTTTTCTTGGGATGATTTTGATCGTTTTCGTAAGGTTCCGGCAGGTATTGATTCTGATTATAGGAGTTATGTAGGTTTACCATTAACTTCTATTCCGGATCCTTATAGTAAAGAAAATTCTTATGCACGTTTTTTTGAAAAAGAGTTTGAGGAAACAATGGAGGAGTTTTTAGGGGATGAGATAGAGTATAGGTATCAAACAAAAGAGTATATGTCAGGGCGGTACAACGAGATGATGATGCTTGCTATGAAAGAAAGAAAGAAGATAGCTCAGATACTTCTTGAGTTTATGACTGAAAAAGGTAAAGAGAGTAAAGGTATAAAAGATGATGATTTTATAGAAAACTATTATCCAGTTTCGGTTTACTCAAGATTTACCGGTAAAGATAATACGAAGGTAATTAACTATGATGATGAAGGAGTAATTACTTATAGATGTTTAGATAAAGGAAAAGAAGATGTTATTGATCTTAAGTCCGGTTCTTTTAAAGATGGTGCATTAATAAAGCTCGGGTGGAAAATTGATTGGGCTATGCGTTGGCGAGAAGAAGGGGTTAATTTTGAACCAGGTGGTCATGATCATGCATCACCGGGTGGAAGTTATGATGTTTCTTCAAGAATAGCAAAGGAGGTTTTTGATTATGAACCGCCTGTTTTTGTGGAGTATAAGTTTGTAGGTATTCGTGGTTTGGAGGGTAAGATGTCGGGGTCTAAAGGTAATGCCGTTACTCCGGGGCAGTTACTTTTAATATATGAACCGGAGCTTTTGGAGTGGCTTTATTTAAAACATAAACCGAATCAAGAGTTTAAATTAGCCTTTGATACTGAAATATACCGTCAGTATGATGAGTTTGATAGAGCTATTAAAGACTATAAAATAAGAGGGGAAAATTCTGATAACTTTAACTCAACAGAGTTAATAAATAAGCTTTTTAAAAAAGATCTTGAGAAAGATCCTATACCTTTTCGCCAGGCTGTTTCTTTTGGGCAGATACTTCAATGGGATTTGGATAAGATGAAAGACTTTTTATATAAATTAGGTTTTGATTATTCTATGGACTCTATAAAAGTTAGATTGGAAAAAGCAAAAAATTGGTTAGAGAAATTTAATCCTGAGGAAATACTTGGAATCAGAGAAAGTATTAATAGTGAGTATTTAAAAGAGATGAGTGAAAAAAATAAAGATAGGGTTAGACGTTTTCGTGAAGAACTATTAAAAGTAGATACTGAAAATATAGATCAAAAAAAATTAGAAGAGATTTTGTATGGAATACCAAAATCTGAAGACCTTTCAGATGAGGAGCTTAAAAAAGAACAGAGGGATTTCTTTAAAGATATTTATAATCTTTTAATAAACAAGGATACCGGTCCTCGTCTTTCTACTTTTATATGGGCAGTTGGTAAAGAGAAGGTTTTGAAACTTTTAAACATATAATCTTTAGTTGTTTTATTTTTTGAGTAAACCTCTTTTTAGAGGTTTATTTTTAGTTGTTTTGTATTGTGGATACTTTATATTTTCAACCTTTTATTATTGCTGGTATTATAAAGTAAGTTATTAATTTTAAATATATAAAATATTTCATGGTATCAGAAGAATTGAAGTCGTATGTCATTAATAGTTTGAAGGATGGTTTAAGTTCAGCAACTATAAAAAATGCCCTAATAAAAACAGGTTGGTCTAAAGAGCAAGTTGAAGAAGTTTTTCAGGATCCGGAAGTAAAAGAAATAATGGGAGAAGATACAGAAAAAGAAGATAGCAGTGAATCAGAAATTAAAAAAGAAGAAGTTTCTTCATCAAAAGATCCTTCCGATAATCTTTCGGAAAATGGTGATGGAATTGATCCTCGTTTAAGATCTTACATTATTGATAATATAAAAGAAGGTTTTGGAAGTTTGGCTATAAAAACCAACCTTATTGATGCCGGATGGAAAAGAGAAGACGTTGATAAGGTTTTTACAGAAGATGAAATAGTTGATCTTATATCAAAAGAAGACAGTAATGCAGAAGAAGTCAATGAAGGATCTTCTGTTGAAAATGAAACTGAAAAACCTTTATCCGAGATGGATTCTTTGGA
>CAZLGQ010000009.1:4967-16032 GCA_964559575.1 uncultured Candidatus Saccharibacteria bacterium
AAAAGAAGAAGTTAAAGAAGATGTAGAAAAAAAAGAAGACCCTGAAGAAAAAAAGGAAACCGAAGAGGTTAAAGAGGGAATTGATACTCAAAATGATAAAGAAGATGACAATTCAGAAGAAGTCAATGAAGGATCTTCTGTTGAAAATGAAACTAAAAAACCTTTATCCGAAGCAGATTCTTTGGAAAAAGAAGAAGTTAAAGAAGATGTAGAAAAAAAAGAAGACCCTGAAGAAAAAAAGCAAACCGAAGAGGTTAAAGAGGGAATTGATACTCAAAATGATAAAGAAGATGTAGAATTTGAGGTTGAGGGATCAAAAGAGAGTGAGGAAAAGAATGAATCTGATTTAGAAAATGATCATGATTTAAATCCAAAAGAAACTAAAAATTCAGAAGAAAAAACAGAAGATGTAAACATTGATGGTAAAAATGAAAATTCTCAAAATAAAGATCCGGAATTAAAAAAAGAAGAAAAAGAAGGAGAGGAAGTTGAGGTTGAGACACCTCCTATTAAAGAATCAGAACCGGAAAAAGATCAAGAAGGCTATTCTGAAAATAAAGAAGAACCATCTTTAAATGAAGAAAAAGTTGAAAATTTAAATGATAAGGAGACTTCTTCAGCTAAGGGTAGGGTGAAAAGAAATATTTCAAATCCGGCTTCGTTTTTTATAGAAGATTCTGCAAACGGCGTTGAGTTTGAAGACAAGAAGGAAAATAATCAAGAAAATGACACAAAGGAATAAAGATAGAAAAATAGAAGTAAGTAAATTGACTGGTGATGCGGACGGATGGGTTTTTTTAGTCTCTGTTATTGAAAATAAAGAAAAAACTGAACATACCGTATCAATAACAAAAGATGTTTTTGAAAGATTAAAAGCCGGAAGAGAGCCTGAAGATCTGGTTAGGGATTCTTTTATTTTTCTTTTAAATAGAGAACCTAAAGAGTCTATTTTAAATAGTTTTGATGTTTTAGATATCTCAAAATATTTCTCTGAATTTGAGGAGAAAATTGTTTTAAAAGAACAGTAGCGATTTTTTATAATTTTATGTCCGTTTTTTATAAAAAAGAAATTAAAGAAGTTATAGATTATCTATCTTCTGATTCAGATAAAGGTCTTACCTCAAGTGAAGCTAATAAAAGAATAGAAAGAGATGGTTTAAATAAAATACCTGAGTCTAAACCTGATGGACTTTTTAAGATATTCTTACGTCAATTTAAAAGCCCGCTCATATATCTTCTTGTATTAGCTGCTATTTTTCTTTTTTATTTAGGAGATAATATAGATGCTTTTATTATTATTTTTATTCTTTTGTTTAATGCCGTTTTAGGAACTATTCAAGAAGGTAAAGCACAAAATGCTTTGGAGGCATTAAAAAAAATGTTAACCTCAGAAGCTTTGATAGTACGGGATGGAAAAGAGGTTGTAGTTGAAGCTGATCAGTTAGTTAAGGGTGATATTTTTATACTATCGGAAGGAGATAAGATCCCGGCAGATGCAAGATTAATATCTTCAAATAACCTTAAGGTTTCTGAGTCAGCCTTAACAGGAGAGTCTAAGCCTGTCTCAAAATCAAACGATGTTATAAACAAAGATAAATTATCTGTATCTGATCAAACCAATATGGTGTTTAAGGGTTCTTATGTGGTTTCTGGTAATGGAAGGGCTGTTGTTATTGCTACTGGTCTTGAAACTGTAGTTGGAGGGATATCAGCAAAGTTAAGTACCATTGATACTGAAGTACCTTTAAAGAAAAGAATAAAAGGATTATCAAGGTTAATAATAACCGTTATTTTAATAATGGCGGGATTTATCTTCTCTCTTGGAATAACCGCAGGACAGAGTGCTCACGATATGTTGCTTATAGTTATCGCTATAGTTGTTTCTTCAATACCGGAAGGACTTCCTGTTGTTATTACTTTGGTTTTGGCAACCGGAGTTTGGAGAATGAGTAAAAAGAATGCTCTGGTTAAAAGGCTTCAAGCTGTTGAGGCGTTAGGTCAAGCTAAAGTTATAGCTGTTGATAAAACAGGAACAATTACAAGAAATGAATTAATGGTTAGTGAAATTTATTTTAATCAAAATAATTTTCCAGTTTCCGGTTTTGGTTATGAAACAGAAGGTGAAATTACTGGTATTAACAAAGATGAGGACAGTTATATCTTAAGACGTTTTGCCGAGGTTTCTGCTTTTACTTCTGATGCCAGAGTTAGGTATAACGAAGAAGAGAGTGTTTGGCAGGTTACCGGTGATCCAACAGAAGCTGCTATGAGGGTTTTTGCCGGTAAGGCCGGAGTTTCAAAAGAAGAAATAGAAAAAACTTATTCCAAGGTGTCTGAAATACCCTTCAGTTCTGATAATAAGTTTCATGCGGTAATAAACAAAAAAGAAGAAATCAATTCTCTTTCTTTAATAGGAGCACCGGAGGTCGTTATTTCTAAATCGAAATATATTTTGGAAAATGGAGAAATAAGATCTATCAACAAAGAGGATATAGAAAAAATTGAAGACGAAGTTCATAGAATGTCGGATCAAGGTCTTAGAGTTTTAGGACTTGCTTTTGTTGATGATGTTGAAGAGGAAGTTGATGAAAATTATATACCCGAGTCTGTATTTTTAGGTTTAGCTGCAATGTCTGATGTTAAAAGAAGAAATGTTAAGGATTCGGTAAGACGTGTTCATGAAGCCGGGGTTAATTTAGTAATGATTACAGGTGATCATAAAATTACAGCCAGAGCTATCGCAAAACAGGTTGGTATATATTCTGAAGGAGACAGGGTAATTTTAGGTTCGGAGTTAGATTCAATGACTTCTGAAGAGTTGGCTAAAGTTTTACCTGAGACTACAGTATTTGCTCGAGTCACACCGGAACACAAACTTAAAATAGTTGGCGGATATAGAGCCCTAGGACAGGTAGTAGCTATGACAGGAGATGGAGTAAATGATGCTCTTTCTTTGGTTTCTGCTGACCTTGGAGTGGCAATGGGTAAGATAGGTACTGAAGTTGCTAAAGAGGCATCGGACATAATTCTTCTTGATGATAATTTTGCAAGTATTATTTCTGCAATGGAAGAAGGAAGAGCTATATATATGAGAATAAAAAGAGTTATTCTTTATCTCTTTTCTACCAGTTTTGGTGAAGTAATAACCATTACTACAGCTATTATGTTGGGACTTCCGCTTCCTCTTTTGGCAGCTCAGATCATTTGGTTAAATGTAGTAACTGACGGAATTTTAGTAGCTCCTTTATCCATGGACCCTAAGGAGAAAAATATTTTAAATATATCTTTTGAGAAACCAAAAAGGTGGGTCGTAGACGGTCTTATGGGTTTAAGGATATTTATAATGGGTGCCACAATGGCTTTAGTAACTATTTTTCTTTTTTATCATTATTTACCGGATGTCTCAGGTTTTGAGGACATGATAGATGAACATCTCTTAAGAAAACCTTGGACCATTTCTCTTACGGTGTTAGCTGTATTTCAGTGGTTTAATGTTTGGAATGTTAGAACCACTACTTCTAGTATTTTTTCAAAAAAATTATTTTCTAATAAATGGCTTTTAGGAGCCATTGTTTTAGCTGTTTTATTACAGATAATGGTGGTTTATGTTCCTTTCATGCAAGAGATATTTAGAACTACGGCTTTAGACTTATCAGATTGGATAGTTATTTTAACTTTCGGTTTAACTATTGTTTTAGTAGAAGAGATCAGAAAGATGTTGATGAGATTTTGGGGAAAATAAGTTGTGATAGTTTTTGAAAAATAATGTTATAATTTACTTTAAATTAAATTTTAGTATGGATATATTAATAGTTTTTAAATTTTTACAGAGTTTGATTGTAATAGCTCTACTCTTTTTTATTTTAGATATAAGAGCAACCAGAAGACAGTTCATTAAATCTCGTATCCCTCTTTTTATGGGTGTGATATTTTCTTTTTATGTTTTGGGTTATTTTCTAACTCTTTTTATTTTTCCGGAATCAGTGACCGTATTTGATTGGTTAGCCTTAATTCTTACTGTTTTAGGACTCTCTTTAGTCTTGAAAGCTCGTTTTGATCTTAGGGAATTTTATGCGTGGCCGGGATTTTTGAGACCCGACGCTAAAATAGTAAAAACCGGTATTTATTCATACATCAGACATCCTATTTCTGATTGAATATATATTTTTGTAATAGGAACATTATTAACTGTTGTTTATCATTCGGTTTTTATAGTTGGTTTAATGGTGGTGATGTTAGCGGCACTGCTATTAGCTTCTATAACAGTAACCGCAAGATATGAAGAAAGAGCCCTGGAGGATCATTTTGGGGATGTTTATGTTATTTATAAAAAAAGGGTGCACGCAGTTTTTCCTTTTAAAGGTAGATCGTATGAGAATGAAGAATGATAGATATTAAAAATTTAATTTATATCTATGAGAAAAAGTTTTGAAAAATTTCTGATCACCATTATACGCCTTTTAATGGGCTGGATCTTTTTATGGAAGTTTTTAGATAAGCTTTTTGGATTTGGTTATGATACTCCAAAAGGTGAAGCTTGGATGGACGGCGTTTCTCCCACTAAAGATTTTTTGATGTATGATACTCAGGCCAGTCCTTTTTCTGAAGTTTTGGAAGTTATGGCCACTCAGCCTTGGGTTGATTGGTTATTTATGATAGGACTAGCTGGAATCGGTTCTGCTCTTATTCTGGGTATAATGATAAGACTTGCCGGTGTAGCCGGAGCTTTTATGTCTTTATTTATTTTTTTAGCCATAATACCTCCGGTAACAAATCCCATTGTTACTTATCATGTTGTGTATATATTTATCTTTCTCCTTTTAGCCGCTGTTCCGAGCGGTGAGTGGTTCGGTTTAGGTAAGTGGTGGGGCAAAACTTGGTTGATAAAGGGTTTCCCTTTTCTTAAATAAAGATAGATTGAAAGTTTTAAAAATTTTCACAAATTTTTAAAATACAGATTGATTGATATTTAGTTGATTAATTGAGATCTATAAAGTGTTTTAAAGTAAGGTTTGTTTACTTTGGAATATTTTCTTGAACAAAGTTTAAAATAAAAGGTTTTTATGTCTTTTATTTTGTATATTGTTATTTTTTTTGATAATATTCTTATATATGAGTTACGATTTTTCTACATTTAAAAAAAGAGGAGAAGAAATAAAAGATTGGCTTACTAAAGAGTTATCCGGTGTACGTACCGGTAAAGCCAGTCCGGTTATTTTAGATAATATAAAAGTTGAAGTTTATGGTTCAAAAATGCCCATAAATCAATTAGCTACCGTTATGGTAGACGGCCCGCGTAGTTTAGTGGTTACACCTTGGGATGCTTCTGTTGTAAAAAATATTGAGAAAGCTCTTCATAATAGTGACCTAGGTTTGTCTATTAATGTGGGGGATTCAAGTATAAGGATCAATTTTCCTGAACTTACTTCTGAGAGAAGGCAATCGTTGGTAAAAGTTACTAAACAAAAAACAGAAGAAGCTAAAGTTTCATTAAGAAATGAGAGAGAAAAGGTTTGGGATAGTATACAGGAAGATTATCGTAATGGAGATATAACTGAGGATGAGAAGTTTCGTTTTAAAGAAGAGTTACAAGGTCATTTAGATGGATATGTTAAAGAGGTGGAAGAGTTAGGTTTAAAAAAAGAAAAAGAAGTAAAAGGTGATTAATTTGTTTTAAGTATTATGACTATTATTATTTTTATAGCGATACTCGTGTTACTTATTTTAGTTCATGAGTTTGGTCATTTTTTGGCGGCTAAGTATTTTGATATAAAAGTTGATGAATTTGGAATAGGATTTCCTCCACGTCTTAAAACTTTATTTTGGTGGGGAGAGACAAGATTTACTTTAAACGCCATTCCTTTTGGAGGATTTGTTAAAATTTTTGGGGAAGATCCAAGTGAAGAAACAATAGAAGGACCTGAAAAAGAAAGAAGTTTTTCAAATAAAAACAGAGCTAAACAGGCTGTAGTTTTGGTTTCAGGTGTTTTGTTTAATGCTTTTTTGGCTTTCATTTTTATTTCTTTAGCCTTTATGTTTGGTATTCCGGCTTCTGAGGATGATCATGGTAAAGAATATATGAAAGATTCTCAGTTGGTTGTTACTTATGTATTAGAGGATTCTCCTGCTTACATTGCAGGACTTGAAGCTGGAGATGTGATCATGAAAATAATAGATAGTAAAGGAGATAGTCAGAGTATTGATAACGCTGATCATTTTTCCGAAGTCATTAAAGAGAAAGAAGGAGAAGAGATAAGGGTTTCTTATAAAAGAGAAGGAGAAGAAAAAAAGGTATCTCTTACTGCCGAAGAGGGAGTTTTTGAAAGTGGTGAGCCAGCTATAGGTATAGGTATGAATACTGTTGGAATTGTATCGTTTCCTGTTCATATATCTTTTATTGAAGGTGCAAAGCACACTTTTAATTTGCTTATAGTTATTAGTGTTGAGTTGGTTAACTTTTTGGGAAGTATATTAACCGGTGGAGCTGATTTTTCACAAGTAGCCGGACCTGTCGGTATTGTGGAGTTAGTAGGAGATGCTTGGACTGTAGGTTTTGCTTTTCTTTTATACTTTACTGCTATAATTTCTCTTCATTTAACTATCATTAATCTTTTTCCTTTTCCGGCTCTTGATGGGGGCAGGCTTTTATTTGTGGCAATAGAAGCAATTACAAGAAAGAGAATAAATCCACAGGTAGCAAACGCACTTAATGGATTAGGTTTTATTTTATTAATAATTTTAATGATAGTTGTAACCGTAAGTGATGTTGTAAGGATATTTAACTAAAAGAAAATTAGACTTTTAGTTTAATTTTTGTAATATAATTTAATAATATATGCGTCAGTCAAAACTTTTCACAAAAACCCGTAAAGAAGTTCCTTCAGATGAAAAAGCTAAAAATGCTAAACTTTTGATTCAAGCTGGATATATTGCTAAAGAAATGGCAGGTGTCTATTCTTTTTTACCGTTGGGTATGATGGTTGTTGAGAAAATTAAGCGAATTGTTAGAGAGGAGATGAATGCAATTGATAGTCAGGAGATATTAATGACTTCTCTTCAAAAAAAAGAACTTTGGCAAAAAACCAATAGGTGGGATGATTCAATTGTAGATGTTTGGTTTAAGTCTGAACTTAAATCCGGAGGTGAGGTAGGTCTTGGTTGGAGTCATGAAGAACCTATAGGAGAGATGATGAAAAATTATATCTCTAGTTATAAAGATATGCCTATTTCAGTTTTTCAGTTTCAAACAAAATTACGCAATGAAGTAAGAGCTAAAAGTGGAGTGATGAGAGGTAGAGAGTTTTTAATGAAAGATATGTATTCTTTTTGTGCTGATGAAAAGTCTCATCTTGAATATTATGAATCATCTAAACCCGCGTATATGAGAGTCTACGATAGACTTGGAATAGGGAAAGATACTTTTATTACTTTTGCTGCCGGTGGAGCTTTTACTAAGTTTAGTCATGAGTTTCAGACTGTTTGTGAGGCGGGAGAGGATACTGTTTATCTAAGTAAAGAAAAAGGTATAGCTATAAATGAGGAAGTTTTAGATGAAGAAGTGATGAACAGCTTAGGTGTTACTCGAAGAGATTTGGTTAAAACAAAAACTGCAGAAGTGGGTAATATATTTAATTTTGGTCAACAGATAGCTTCAGAGTTAGAACTTTTCTTTAAAAATGAAAAAGGAGAAAAGACTCCGGTTTGGATCGGTTCTTATGGAATAGGGATAACCCGTCTGATGGGAGTTTTAGTAGAAAAGTTCTCTGATGAAAAAGGAATTTCTTGGCCTTTTTCAGTAGCTCCATTTTCTTTTCATATTTTAAATATAGGTAAAAACGAAGAAGTGAATAATTTTGCTTTGGAGATATATAACTCAATGAAAGAAAGGGGAATTGAAGTTTTTTGGGATGATAGAGATAAAAGGGCCGGTGAAAAATTTGCGGATGCGGATCTTATGGGTATTCCTTATCAGATAATAATAAGTGATAAAGGTCTTGCCGGAGGAGAGGTTGAGTTTAAAGATAGAAGAACGAATAAGGTTTCTTTAGTTGGTGAAGCGGATGTTTTGAACACTGCTTTAAAGATAATTAAAAATAATAGTAATGTTGAAAAAAATTCATAAACTGTTTTCCTACGATATAGGTATAGATCTTGGTACGGCTTTTACTTTAGTACATGTCGCTGATCAAGGTATTGTTGTGAATGAGCCTTCAGTAGTGGCAGTTAATCAAAAAACCGGTCAAGTTGTTGCTGTAGGTTCTAAAGCTAAACAGATGATAGGACGTACTCCTGCTCATATAACAGCAATAAGACCTTTGGTTGATGGAGTTGTTTCAGATTTTGAGGTTACTGAGGAAATGATGTCTTATCTTTTAAATAAAGCTCAAAAAGGTCAGACACTTTTTGGTCCAAGAGTTGTAGTTGGAGTACCTTCAGGTATAACAAATGTAGAGATAAGAGCTGTTAGAGATGCAGCTAAAAGTGCCGGAGCCAGGGAAGTTCATATTGTTGAAGAACCGATGGCTACTGCTATAGGTATTAAATTACCGGTTAAAGATCCTGTAGGTAGTATGGTTATTGATATAGGTGGAGGTACTTCAGATATTGCAGTAATATCATTAGGTGGGGTTGTTCAGTCGAAAAATCTTCGTATTGCAGGTGATCATTTAAATCAAGATATAATTTCTTATATAAGAAGTGAATTTAAAATATTAATTGGAGATAAGACAGCTGAAAGTTTAAAAATGGCCATAGGTTCTTTAGTTCCTTTGGATAAACCACTTGAGGCTTCTATAAAAGGCAGGGATCTGGTTAGTGGTTTACCAAAGGAGGTGGTTGTAACTGATAGTGATATAAGAGAAGCTATATTATTTTCTATTGAGTCTATTGTGGAGTCGGTTAAAGAGGTTGTTGAAATGACTCCTCCTGAAATACTTTCCGATGTAATGAATAGGGGTTTATATCTTTCAGGAGGTGGGGCTTTAATAAAAGGTTTACCTGAAGTACTTTATGAATATAGAAAAATACCCATAAGAGTAGCTGATGATCCTTTAACTGCAGTTGTGAGAGGAACAGGTGTAATTTTAGAAGATATAGATAAATTTAGAGATGTTTTAATAGAACACGAAGATGAGTTACCTCCAGCAACGTAAAAATAAGAAAAATAAAATTTATATTTTTTCAGGAATATTGGTGGTGTTTATTTTTTTAACATCGGTTTTTTATGTTGATCATTCTTTTTTTTCCAGTGTTGCTCATACTGTTGGAACTCCTTTTTGGCGTTTAGCTGAAGATGCGGAAGAAAAAAGATCTTCTTTCTTTTCTTTTTTTACTTCCAAATCAGATCTTATTGCAAAAAAAGAAGACCTGAAGCAAAGAGTAATAGATTTGGAAAAAGAATCCAAAGACGTTCATGCACTTGAATTTGAAAATAAAGATTTAAGAAGGAAGTTGAATATGAAACCTAAGGGGGATGTAAGTATGGCCAATGTATTAGCAAGACCTCCTCGGGTTCCTTATGATGCTTTGATCATAGACGGTGGTAGAGATATGGATTACTCGGTAGGAGACAAGGTTTTTGGAGGAGAATCGGTAATATTGGGCGAGATAAAAGATGTTTACAGGAAAACATCTTTAGTTGTTTTGTATTCTTCTTCCGGAGAAAGTAATGATGTTTATCTTGAAGATAAGGAAGTTTTATTAGAAGCTAAAGGAAGAGGTGGAGGTAAGTTTATTTTAGAAATTCCCAGGGATAAGGATGTTTTAAAAGGCGATTATCTTTTTAAAGTTGATAAAAAGGTATCTCTTTTAGGGGAAGTGGTAGATGTAACGGTACCGGATACAGGCGCTTTGAAAATTATTATCGCCAGAGTTCCAATTGATATTTTTTCCATAAAAAGTGTATTTGTGGCTTCAGGTACAGAACTTGATATATGATCCAAATTCAAGAAAAATCTTTTTTTAGTTTGAGTAGAATTATTGTAAATATTTTTGTTTTATTATTAATATTGCTTTCACCTTGGTGGATTTATTCAACAGTTTCTATTATTTTTCTTTTATATTTTTATTATTACTATGAAATCGTTATTATAGGTTTTTTGATAGATATTTTATACGGCACTTTTATAGTTTTGGGTTTTCCTTTATTTTTTACCTTTATTTTTTTACTTTTATTTTTAGCTTGGATAATTTTACAAAATAGGGTTTATCAGTGATCTTATTGACTGGACATTTTATGTTATAATGTCTTAATGTTTGGGATAAGATCTTGTAGAAAAATAAAAAATATTGATCCGGATGAGGTGTTTGTGGATTCTGTTAATGTTTCAAATCTTGATCTGAGTCAGATGGAAGGAAAGATGTCTCATCCTATATCTTCCAAAGCTTTTATTGGTTTGGCTGTAGTTTTTTTAATAGTTGTTTTGGTTTTTCTTTATAATATATGGACCATGCAGATAGTGGAAGGGAGTGTCTATAAGCAGTTAAGTGAAAATAATCGTTTTAATTATAATCCAATTCTAGCTGAAAGAGGAATTATTTACTCAAGAGATAATGAAGAATTAGCTTGGAACGAGGTTGAAAAAGAAGGAAAGTATAGTCGTGTTTATACAGAAAAAGAAGGACTAGCTCATACTGTAGGTTATTCAAAACCTCCAATGAAGGATATTTATGGAATATATTTTAGAGAACAACATAAAGGAATAGATGGGGCTGAAAAATATTTTAATGATCTGTTGAATGGAATTAATGGTTTAATGTTTATTGAAAGAGATGCCAGAGGCAATATATATTCTGAGAGTTATCTAGAGACTCCCAGGTCAGGAGATAGTATCGAACTTAGTATAGATGCAGGTCTTCAAAGTGCCTCTTATTCTTTTTTAGAAGAAACGGCCAAAGAGTCGGAATTTCTTGGTGGAACCGCTTTGATGATGGATATAGAATCCGGTGAACTTTTGGTTGCAACTAGTTATCCTGAATATAATTCTTCGGTAATGACTTCAGGTAAAGATGCTGATATGATAAGTGAACTTATTAATGATGAAAGTAGACCTTTTTTGAATAGGTT
>CAZLGQ010000010.1:0-6416 GCA_964559575.1 uncultured Candidatus Saccharibacteria bacterium
TCCGGAAGTGTCTTTTCTCCGGGTTCGGTTATGAAACTTTTTATGGCAGCTGGTATTCTTGAAGAAGGTTTAATAGATCCATCAGAAAAAGTAGATAGTCCGAGTACTATTTCTATACCTAATCCTTATGATCCTTCTAATCCAACTGTTTTTCGTGATTGGCAAAGACATGGAAGTGTTGATCTTTATGAGGCTTTAGCTGTTTCGTCTAATATTTACTTTTATAAGTTAGGAGGAGGGTATGAGGATCAGGATGGATTGGGTATATCCAGGATTGAAGATTATATGAGAACTTTTGGTTTTGAGGAAAAAACTGGCAGTGTTTTTTCAGAGAAAACAGGAGTAATTCCAACACCGGCTTGGAAGCAAAAAAATTTTGAAGATGGAATATGGAGAGTTGGGGATACTTACAATACTTCAATAGGTCAATTTGGTTTTCAAGTTACTCCATTACAAGTTTTAAGAGGTGTGGCTTCTATTGCTAATGATGGGTATCTTTTAAATCCGGTATTACTTTCAAATTCTGAAACTGAAAAAAATAAAATAGATATAGAAAAAAGAAATCTTGAAAAGATTAGAAAAGGAATGCGTTTGGCGGTAACGGAAGGTACTGCAGTTGGTTTGAATACTCCGAATGTAAAAGTAGCTGCTAAAACAGGAACTGCACAAACCGGTTCTAAAAATCAAAGTATGAATTCTTGGATAGTAGGATTTTTTCCTTATGAAGAACCAAGATTTGCTTTTACTGTAATGTTAGATGAATCTCCAAGTGGAACATTAAGAGGTGGTGTGTATGTTATGAGACAGATATTGGATTGGATGGCCGAAAATACTCCACATTATTTGGAAGGATCAAAAAACACAGAAGAGTCATTGGAATAATTTTAGATCTTTTGTTTGATTTTTAAAAGAGTCTGATCTATAATTCCTTGAATAGTTAATTTAATAAAATATATGAATGCAAAAAATCAAAAAGAACATTTAAGTCAAGATAAATATGAAGAGTTCAAAAAAGAACTTGAAGAGTTAAAAACTAAAAAGAGAAAAGAAGTAGCTGAGCAGTTAGAGTATGCTAAATCTCTGGGAGATCTTTCTGAAAATGCCGAATATCATGAAGCAAGAGATAATCAAGCACAGATAGAAGACAGGATATCCAAACTTGAAACAATGCTTCAAAATGTTGAGATCATTTCTGATAAACATTCCGATAGGGTGGTTGTGGGTTCAACTGTGGTTGTTGATATGATTGAATCAGGTGAAACTAAAACTTTTAAGGTGGTTGGTTCAGAAGAAATAGATGCAGATGAAGGCAAGATATCATTTAATTCACCTTTTGGGTCAGCGCTTATGGGTAGAGCCAAAGGTGATGATGTTGTTGTAAATACACCAAGAGGTGAACTGAAATGTAGGGTAGTAGATCTAAAGTAGAGTATTTTTAAGCTTGTCTTTTAAAACCGCTTTTTATAGCGGTTTTTTTAATTTGTGGATAAGATTAATAGTGCAAAGTGGTAATATGTGGTATATAATAGTACTCAAGTGGTAGATAGTGGTATAAAATATTAATTTTTATAATGTTAATAGGAGAATATACACATACAATTGACGGTAAAAAAAGAGTAGCTTTACCGGCAAAATTTAGAAAAGAAATAGGGAAAAAAATGGTGATAACACACGGTTTAGATGGTTGTTTATTTCTCTATCCGGTTTCTGAATGGAAAGAGATATCTAAAAAACTTGCTGATATGGGTATGGCTCAAGCAGATATTCGTGGATTTAATCGTTTTATTTTATCAGGTGCAGTTGAGGTTGAGGTTGATTCTTTAGGTAGGATCTTAGTGCCTGATTTTTTGTGTAAATTTGCCGGTCTACGTCAGAAGGTTGTTTTTGCGGGAGTACATAATCGTATTGAAGTTTGGGATGAACGTAAATGGAAAGAATATAAAAAACGTATAAACAGTAAAGCGGATATGATGGCTGAAAAGTTAGGTGAAACCGGAATGCTTTAGTTTTATGCACGTACCTGTTCTTTTAAAAGAGACTCTGGATAATCTCCAGATACAAAAAAAAGATATTGTAGTTGATGCCACTTTAGGGGGTGGGGGTTTTGTAGAAAACATTTGTAAAAAATTTGGTAAAGAAATTACTGTTATTGGTTTGGATGTTGATTCTGATGCCATTTCTAGAACTAAAGATCTTTTAGCTGATCTTGATCATAATGTTTTTTTAAAAACCTCTAACTTTGCAGATATAAAAGATGTCTTAAACGAGTTGGGGTTTAGTGAGGTAAATAAAGTGGTTTTTGATCTGGGACTTTCTTCTTTTCAAATAGATGATTCAGGTAGAGGTTTTAGTTTTCAAAAAAATGAACCTTTAAAAATGACATTTTCTAAGGATCATTCTTTAGAAAATGTTACCGCGGAAGATATTGTAAATACTTGGAGTGAAGATGTTTTGAAAACGATACTATCTGTTTATGGTGAAGAAGTTTTTTCAGGAAGAATAAGTAAGGGAATAGTTGAAGCTAGAAAAAAAGAAAGAATAAAAAATACTTTTGATCTTGTAAAAGTAATAGAAGATTCGGTTCCCAAGGGTTATAAAAAAGGCAAAATAAATCCGGCTACAAAAACTTTTCAGGCATTAAGAATTTCTGTAAATGATGAAATAACAGCACTGGAAAAAGGTTTAAAGGAATCTTTTGAAAAATTGTCAGTTGGTGGTCGAATTGCAGTAATTTCTTTTCATAGTTTAGAAGATAGGATCGTAAAAAGATATTTTTTGGAAAAAGAAAAAAATGGTTTAGGTAAGAGGATCACTAAAAAACCAATAAGACCTACCAGAGAAGAAATTTTAAATAATAAAAGATCCAGAAGCGCCAAGTTAAGAGTTATAGAAAAAAATTAACAAAATAAAAATTATTAGTATTAATAGTAAATAAAAGATCATGACAAAAAAAATGACAAAAAAAATAAATATCTGGTTTTTTGATCTTTTCAAAAATGATTGTGAAAAGAAAAGAAAACCTGTTATGATCTTTATGTTCTCCTTATTTTTATTTATGTGTTTGCTTTATTCTTTTTTCTTAACACAGACTATTTCAAATACAGTTGCCTATCAAGAAATTGAAAGTGAGATACCAAAAATAAACGCCGAACTTCAAAAGAAAAAATTTGAATATATTTTAATAAAAAATGATTTAAACAGAGAAATGGCTGAAGATTTTAATCTAGTAAGTTTAGATAATAGTTCTGTAGAATATATAACCAGAGATTCTATTGGTTTTTATGAGGAATAAGGGTCTAAATTAATTTTAGTTAAAATGAATAAGTTCAGAATTTATCTTCTTTTAGGTGGAATGATGTTTTTTTCTTTGCTTTTAGGTGGAAGACTTTTTTTTATTCAAGTTGTTAATGCAGATCTTTATTTATCTAAAGCTGAAGATCAGTATGTGAATAAAAATTATCATTTGTATAATAGAGGAGAAATATATTTTAGAAATAAAGATGGAGATCTTATCTCTGCTGCAACCATTAAAAGTGGTTATTTTATTCAAATTAATCAGGATCATATAATGGATCCTGATTTGGTTTTTGAAAATTTAAACTCAGTAGTTGAAGTTGATGAGAGTAATTTTAATAAAGCTATGGAGGGTGCTAATAATATAGCTATAGCATCTAATATAAATCAAGAAGAGGCTGAGAAAATAAGAGAAATGAATTTACAAGGAGTAACCTTACATTCTCAACGGTGGCGTTTTTATCCCGGAAATAGAGTGGCTTCCCATGTATTGGGTTTAGTTTCGTTTGAAGGTCATAATAAAAAAGGTAGTTATGGATTGGAAAGATATTATGAAGATGTTTTAAATAGACCCGACAGTCAATATCAAGTTAATTTGTTTGCCAAAATTTTTGATAATAAAACTAAAGATCAAATGGATGTTAATGACCAAGAAGGAGATATTATTACCACTATAGAACCGATGATTCAATCTATTTTAGAAGAAGAGCTTAGAGGTATTCAGGATAAATGGAAATCAAGATCAATAGGGGGAATAATTATTAATCCTAATACGGGGGAAGTAAAGTCAATGGCTCTTTTACCTAACTTTGATCCTAATGATTTTTCATCCGAATCTTCAGTTTCTGTTTTTTCAAATCTGTTAGTAGAAGGCGTTTATGAGATGGGTTCTGTTGTAAAGCCTTTAACTATAGCTGCAGGATTGGATTCTGGGGTTGTAGAACCTGATAGTACCTATTTTGATCCCGGAAGCATACAGATAGATGGTTATACTATCTCTAATTTTGATGGTCGTGGATATGGAGAGGTAACTATGCAGGAAGTTTTGAATAGATCTGTAAATACCGGAGTTGTTCATGTAATGGATGAAATGGGAACTGATGTTTTTTCTGATTATATTAGAGGATTTGGTTTGGATTCAAAAACAGAAATAGATCTACCGTCTGAGGCAAATAATATTATAAGAAACTTTGATAGTCCGAGGAGGGTAGAGTTTGCAACTGCTTCTTTTGGTCAAGGAGTTGCTTTTACTCCGATAGCTATGACAAGGGCTTTAGGGGTTTTGGCTAATGGTGGTTATTTAGTAGATCCTTATTTAGTTGAGGGTATTCAAAAAAAAGATGGCGAAATAATAAAGGTAAATAATGGAGATCGTGATAAAGAAAGAGTAATATCAGAAGATACTTCCAAAAAGATATCCAGGATGCTTGTTAATACAGTAGATGAAGCTTTACTTGAGGGTACTGTTTCTCTTCCGAGATATAATGTTGCTGCAAAAACAGGTACTGCTCAGATACCTTATGAAGATAGAAGAGGATATAGAGATGATGCCTTTTTGCATTCTTTTTTTGGTTATTTCCCAGCTTATGATCCCGAATTTCTTATTTTCTTGTATCACATAGAACCACAAGGAGCTCAGTACGCTTCTCAAACATTAACGGAGTCTTTTATGAATATTGTTAATTTTTTGATACAGTATAATAACATAAGTCCAGATAGATAAAATTTTATGAAAAAAATATTAAAATCCATTGTTATAAAGATAATAGAGTGGCAAGCTCAAACTGTTCTTAAAAGAAATAAACCTTATATCATAGCCATAACAGGTAATGTAGGTAAAACATCAACAAAAGAAGCTGTATATCAAGTTCTTTCATCTTCTTATCATGTAAGAAAGAGTCAAAAAAGTTTTAATAGTGAAATAGGAGTCCCTCTGACTATACTTGGTTGTCCCACAGGTTGGAGCAATCCATTTATTTGGTTTAGAAATATATTAAAAGGTTTTTGGGTTATTCTTTTTTCAAGAAATTATCCTAAATATTTAGTTTTAGAAGTAGGAGCTGATCAACCGGGAGATATTAAGAGAATATGTAGTTGGCTTTTTCCGGATGTAAGTGTTGTAACTGCTATAGGAGAAACTCCCGTTCATATTGAAAATTTTTCTTCCAGAGAAGAATTAATTGAAGAAAAAACCGAGTTAATAAGATCCCTTAAATCCTCAGGGAGAGCTGTGTTGAATATTGATGATGAAGATGTTTATAATATGCGATCTTTTGTGGAAGGAGGTGTTTTGTTTTATGGTTTTTCTGAAAAAGCTGATATTAAGGCGTCTAACTATATTCATACTTATGATAAAGAGGGTCGTGTAAACGGTTTTTCATTTAAAATTAATTATAACGGTAACAGTGTCCCTTTTAGTTTTAAAGGTTTTTTAGGAAGACAACATGTTTATGCAGTATTGAGTAGTGTTTCGTTAGGTATATTACAAAACATTAATATGGTTGATATTAAAGAATCTTTGGTTAAATATATCCCTCAACCTGGTAGAGTTAATTTACTTAAAGGAAAAAGGAACTCAACCATTATTGATGATAGTTATAATTCTTCTCCTACTGCTATTAAGGCAGTTTTAAGAGAAATGAAAGAAATAGAAAGTACTGGAAGAAAGATCGTGATTTTGGGAGATATGATGGATTTAGGTAATTATACTCATAAAGAGCACAGGAAAATGGTCTCACAAGCTTTAGAGTTTTGTGACTATTTGATAACAGTGGGTCCCAGAAGTAGAGTCGTTACAGAAGAAGTTGATGATGAGAAAAAAGATCGTGTTTTTGTTTTTTCCAATTCTGATAAGTTGGTAGAAAAGTTTCCTTTAGAGATAAATAGTAATGATTTAATACTTGTTAAGGGATCTCAGGCTGTTCGTATGGAGAAAGTTACTGAGATGATTTTAGATGATCAAAAGTTAGCTAAAGATCTTTTAGTAAGGCAAGATAATTATTGGAAGAAGATCTGATTTGAATATTTGAAATTCATTATAAAGATGTTATTCTTTTTAATGTTATATTGAATGTTTTTTAAAAATTAGGTTGATAGTAATAAGTTTAAAAGCTTTAAAAAGA